>JAFEBC010000347.1 GCA_018266095.1 Deltaproteobacteria bacterium | reverse complement strand
GTGCCCTGCTGCAGCGCCTCCAGCTTCTGCGCCAGGGACTCCGACAGCTCCGCGTGCGTCACGGGCGCGCTCTGCGAGGCCTGCGTCGCGCGCGCGATGGCGGCCTCTGACGTGCCCTGCCCGGCTTGCGCGGCTGCCCCATCGCGGCCCTGCTGCGCCTGCGCCGGCTTCTTCAGCGGATGGAGCGGCTGCGGCCTCCCCGCATGCGGCGGCACCTGCTGCACACCGTGCTGCGCGTGCGCCAGCGCGGCCTCGAAGCCCGACGCGTCGCGCTTGTCGTGCTTGTCCTTGGCCTGCGCGTGCTCGCCGTGTGCGTTCACGAGGCTCAGCAGATTCGGCGTCACGGCGTGCTCCTCGCGGCCATCGGCTGCTTCTCGCCGCTCTTGTCGGCCTTCTCGCTCTTGTCGCCCTTGCCTGACTTCTTGTCCTTGGCCGCAGCCGCGGCTTGCTGCTCGGCTGCGCGCTCCGCCGCCGCGTTGGCCTGCTTGTTCAAGAGCGCCTGCAGCCGCGCCGTCTCCTCTTGCAGCGCCTTGCGCGCCACCGCGATGTCCGACGCGATCGCCTCCAGCTTGGCCCGGTCGCGCGCGATCGACTCCCGCTCCGCCGCGATGCGCGAACGCTCCTCCTTGCGATCCTTGCTCGCGCGCCGCAGCTCCTCGCACAGCGCCTGCGGCGAGAGCGCCGGCGTCGAGGCCATGACCTCCGAGTCGGACGGCACCTGCACCACCGGGAGCGGCCTGGACGCCTCGGGCTTGCGCAGCGTCTGCTCGCTCCGGGCCGCGATCGCGCTCGACTTGCTCTCGGCGGCCTTCGCGTCTGCGGCCTTCGCGGCCTCGGCGATCCGGGCCTCCGCGGCCTTGAGCTGCTGGATGCGCTCCTCGGCGGCCTGCGTGGCCTCGTCCTTGGAGGCCTTCCCCTCAGGCTTCTCCCCGGCCTTGGGGCTCGGTCCCGGGATCTCCGGCGTCTCCGGCTTGACCTCGGCCCGGGCTTCGCCCTTGGTCTGCTCGCCCTTCGTCTGCTCGCCCTTTGTCTGCTCGCCCTGCCCGTGCGCGGCCTGCGCGCACACCAGGATCAGCAACAGCGTCGTGAGTCTACGCACGGTCGGTCTCCTTCATCTCCAGCGCGTCCCGCAGCGACTGGACAGTGTTCGCGAGCGGCGCTCGCGCATCGTCGGGCGATTGCTTCAGGAACTTGCGCACCGCCGGCAGCACCTTGATGGCGCGGTCGACGCGCGGATTGGCGCCGGTGACATACGCGCCGACGTCGATGAGGTCCGAGGCCTGCCGGTGCGCCGCGAGCAGCTCCCGCGCCAGCCGCGCGGGCTGCAGGTGAGTGGGCGCCGCCACGTCGGTCATCACGCGCGACACGCTCTGCAGCACGTCGATGGCCGGGAAGTGCCCCTGCTCGGCCATCGCGCGTGAGAGCACGAGGTGCCCATCGAGCGCCGCGCGCACGGCGTCGGCCACCGGATCGGCGAGGTCATCGCCCTCGGCCAGCACGGTGTAGAGCGCGGTGATGCTGCCCTGGCCTTCATCATTCCCTGCGCGCTCGACCAGCCGCGGGAGCGCCGCGAACACCGAGGGCGGATACCCCTTCGACGTGGGCGGCTCACCCGCCGCGAGCCCGACCTCGCGCTGCGCCATGGCCACGCGCGAGAGCGAATCAACCAGCAGGAGCACGCGCTTTCCCTGCGCGCGGAAGTGCTCGGCCACCGCGGTCGCGGCCAGCGCGGCGCGCACGCGGAGCAAAGGCGGCTCATCGCCCGTGGCCACGACGACCACGCTGCGCGCGAGTCCCGCGCCGAGATCGCGCTCGACGAACTCACGCACCTCGCGGCCGCGCTCACCGATGAGCCCGACCACCACCACATCCGCCTCCGCCGAGCGCGCCAGCATTCCGAGCAGCACGCTCTTGCCCACGCCCGGGCCGGCCATGATGGCCATGCGCTGGCCCTCGCCGAGCGTCAGGCACGCGTCGATCGCGCGCACGCCTGTCACCAGCGGCCGCGAGATGCGCCGCCGCGACATCGCCTGCGGGGGCATCGCGTCGAGCCGCGCGCGCTTGGTCAAGAGCAGCGGGCCCATGCCGTCGACCGGCCTCAGCAGCGGATCGAGCACACGTCCCAGCATGGCCTCGCCCACCGGCACCTCGGCCGCCGACGCCCGCGGGATCACCGCGCAGCCCTCGCTCACGCCGCGCAGGTCGCCGAAGGGCAAGAGGAGCGCGTTCGCGCCCGACACGCCGACCACCTCGGACATGAGCGGCGGCCCGCCGTCGACGCAGATCTCGCACTGCGTGCCGAGCGTGACCTTGGGCAGCGCCGCCTCCACGATGACGCCCGACGCCTTCACCACGCGGCCCGTCACCGGCACCACGTTGGTCTGCGCCAGGACGCGCTTGATCTGTTCGAGGTCGAGCCTCACGCCACACCCTCCGTCGCCGTCTGCAGGGCGCGCTTGAGCTCTTGGAACCGCGTGGCCAGGCGTCCGTCCACCTGGCCGAAGTCGGTGTCGATGACGCAGTCGCCGTGCTGCAGCGACGCATCGCCGATCACCTCGATCGACGCGAGCGACACCGCTGCCAGCGAATCCATCCCGCGCGGGCTCTTGAGCGCAGCCACGTCGCCCGGATTCACCCGCACCCGCACCTTGCGCGACTCGCCCACCTGCTTCACCGCGGCGCGCACGAGGGCAAAGAACGGCTCAGGGCTCGTGTGCAGCTCGCCCTCGACGATCTTCTGCGCGATCTGGAACGCGATCTCGAGCGCATCGGCGCGCGCCTGCTCGGCCAGCCGCTCGCTCTGCAGCCGCAGCGTGTCGATGGCCAGCTTCAAGCTGTCGGGCAGGGACTGCCGCGCGGGCGGCGGCGGGGCCTGCACCGCGGGCGACGGGACCACAGGTGTCTGCTGCACGGCCTGCACCTGTGCGTGCGGATGCGCCGGCTGCGCGCTCGGGCTCTGCAGCGCGCCCGCGCCGTTCACGTTCGGCGACGGCACGGGCGCCGGCCGGTGGCCGTTCGCGGCCTCGCGCGGCACCAGCGTGGGCTTGAGCGGCGCCACGAACGCGGGCTCGGGCGGCCGCTGCGGGGCATGGAACCGCGCGGGCTGCGCCACCGGCCCCGACTTCGATCCGGTGAGGAAGCGCGGCGTCCGCGTCGCGACCTCGGGCTTGCCATCCTCGTGCCCTGGAGTGGCCATGGGCTACACCATCTTGTCGGCGGCGCGGATGATGGTGACTCGACCCTGTCCGGCCAGATCCAGGGTGAGCTTGGCGATCTCGCCTTGCGCCTCTTCGACCTGCTGCAGCCGCACCGCGCCCATCGCCTGCAGATCGTCCGCGAGCAACTGCGCCGCGCGCTGCGACATGTTGCGCAGGAACTTGTCGCGCAGGTTCTGCGTCGCGCCCTTGAGCGCGATGGTGAGGCGGCTCGAATCGACCTCCTTGAGGATGGCCTGCAGATCGCGATCGGACAGGCCCTTCAAGTCATCGAACGTGAACAGGCGCATCTTCAGATCGTCGGCGAGCTTGGGGTCGTCCTTCTCGATCTCGGCGACGACTTCACTCTGCTCTTGGCTCGGCGAGCGCCGCAGGATCTCCAGCGCGGCCGTCTTGCCGTCGACCTTGCGCATGCCGCCCGCGACCACCGCGCGCAGCTCTTGAGCGAGCGCCTGGCCGACCTCCTTGAGCACCTCCGGCGCGACCGATTCGATCGTCGCCATGCGGCGGATGATCTGCGGCCGCACCGCCGCGGGCAGCTTCTCGATCGTGGCCGCGGCCTTCTCTGCGTCGAGCGCCGAGAGCACGAGCGCCGTCGTCTGCGGCTGCTCGCGCGCCAGCACCATCGCCAGCGCCTCCGGATCGGCCTCCGAGATCGGCCCCAGCACCTCATCGGGCTGCGGCGGCGGCAGGACGCCGTCGAACGCGCGCCGCACCACATCGTCGCCGAGCGCCTTGGCCGCGATCTCGCGCAGCATGTCGTCGCCCGCGGCCGCCTCGCCGCCCACCCGCTCCATCGCCTCCACGAAGCCGCGCAGCGCGTCCGGCACCGCCGCCGCCGGCCCCTTGCGCAGGTCACGGGCGCCGAGCGCGATCTTGCGCACCTCGCCCTCGTCGAGCAGCCGGAACACGTTCGCCGCCAGGTCCGCGCCCAGGCCCAGGAGCACCGCCGCCGCCTTGCGCGAGCCGGGCCCCACCTGCTGCGGCGCCACCGCCGGGATCTCAGCCTCAGCCATGCTGCACCTCGTCCGCCGTCAGCCACGCGCGCAACAGCAGCGCCGCGCGGGAAGGATCCTTGTTCACCAGCTCACGCGCGCGGTCGCGCAGCGAGATGTTCGGGTCCGCCGACCGGGCCGGCGACGCCGCCGCGATCTGCTGGGCCATCGGCGACGCGGACAGCACCGCCTCCAGCGCCGCCACGCTCTCGCCCGACTTGAGCTGCGGCATCGCCGCCGACGAGTCCGCCGCCTTGCGGCGCATCATCAGGAGCATCATCACGATGATCACCGCGAGGAGCGCGCCGCCGCCGACCGGGACCGCCCACGGCGGCACCGACTTGGTGAGGCTGAACCCCTCGGGCTTGGCAGGCGCCGGCTCCGGCTCGGTCGAGCGGGTGAACACCGAGCTCTTGATCTCGAGCTGATCCCCGCGCGCCGGATCGAACCCCACCGCGCGCTTGGCCAGCTCGGCGAGCTGCTGCAGCTCCTCGTCCGGCCGCGCCTTGCCGTCCGCCCCGTCGACGAGCAGCGCCACCGACAGCTTGGTCAGCCGATAGCCCTTGGTGTTCGAGTGCACCACCGTGCGCCCGATCTCGTAG
>JAFEBC010000346.1 GCA_018266095.1 Deltaproteobacteria bacterium | reverse complement strand
GTGGCCACGCGCTTGGTGGGCGAGATGGTGCGCAACACGTAGCCGCGGATGGAGTTGATGCCGCCCTCGAAGAACTTCTCCGAGATGGCCACCGGCCGGTTCACCGGATCCGTCGAGCGGATGTAGCCGAAGTTGATGTTGGTCTTGAAGACCAGGCCGTAGCCGAGCGGGTGGTAGAAGCGCTCGATGATCTTGTAGCGCTGGAACAGGTTCTGGCTGTCGAAGATGGAGGATGCGTACTCGGCGCTGGCGGAGATCAGGTTGCCGTCGCTGGGGAAGAGCCGGTTGTCGCGCTTGTCGTAGTTGAACGAGAAGCGCATCGACGACGTGCGCCCCGAGAGGAACTGGTTCTTGAGGATCTGCGCCGAGGTGCCGAGCGCGTTCACGTCCACCTGCTCCAAGGTGTACGTGGCGAACACGCGCAGGTCCTCGAGGATCTCGTAGCCGAGCGTGGCCGCGCCGCCGAAGGAGTTGCGCTCGAAGCCGGTGTACGCGAGCTGCGAGCGGTACAGATCGAGGCTGCCGTTGAACGGCGTGTCCCAGAGGTACGGGTCCAGGTAGCTGACCTGGAAGAGCTGGCGGATCGACGAGAGCTGCAAGGACAGGCTCGCCGTGTGCCCGTAGCCCATCAGGTTGTTCTGCGAGAGCTGCGCGGTGCCGAAGAAGCTCTCGCCGCCGGTGAAGCCGAAGCCCACCTGGAACGTGCCGGTGAGCTTCTCCTTGATCGACACCTCCAGCACCATCAGGTCGTCGGAGGAGCCGCGGCGCTGGTTGATCTCCACCGTCTCGAAGAAGCCCAGCGCGGTCACGCGCTGCTTGCTGCGGCGGATGGCCGTGGACGAGTACAGGTCGCCTTCGTTGATGCGCAGCTCGCGGCGGATCACCTTGTCGCGCGTCTTGCTGTTGCCCAGCACCTCGATCTTCTCGATGTGGACGATGTTGCCCTTCTGCATCTCGAAGGTGACGTCGACCGTCTTCTTCTCTGCATCCACAGCGGTGAGCGGCGACACGTTGGCGTAGGCGTAGCCCTTGTCCTTGTAGACGTCGGAGAGCGCCTGCATGTCCTTGGTCAGGCCCGAGCGCGAGAACCGCTCGCCCGGCTTGATCACGATCATGGAGGCCAGCGTCTCCTTCGACTCCAGCATGTCCCCGCTGACGTCGATCTTGCCGATGTCGTACGGGTCCCCCTCCTCGACCGACATGGTGATGTAGATGAACCGCTTGTCGGGCGAGAGCTCGATCACCGGCTTGTTGAACTTCACGTAGAGGAAGCCGTGGTCGTAGTACGCGCCCTGCAGCATGTACTCGTCGCGCGCGAAGGCGTCCTCGCGGTACGTGCCGTTGCCGGTGAGGGCGCTGAAGAAGTTGCCCTCCTGCGTGATCATCGTCGCCTTGAGCTCGGCGGTGGAGAGCGTCTTGTTGCCGACGAAGCGGATCTCCTTCACCTGCACCTTGGCGTGCTCGTTGACCACCAGGATGACGTCGATCTCGTTGTTCGCCTGCAGCTCGGTGCGGGGCGTGACCTCGGCGAGGAAGTAGCCCTTCTCGACGTACTTCTCCTGCACCTTCTTGGCCGAGCGGCGCACCGCCTCCATGTCGAGGATCTGGTACTGCTTCACCTCGATGGTGTCCTTGAGATCGTCCTTGCTGATCTCCTCGTTGCCCTCGAGCCGCACCTCGCGGATGGCCGGCTTCTCCACCACGATCACGGTGAGCGCGTAGCCCACCTCAGGCACGGGGACGGGCGAGACGTCGAGCTGCACATCGGAGAAGTACGACATGCGCCACACGGCCAGCACGGTGGCCGAGAGCTTGGCCTTGTCATACGTGTCGCCCGGCTTGATGGGCAGCACGGCCTTGATGGCGTCGGTCTCCACGCGGCGGTTGCCCTGCACGCGCACCTTCACCAGCGTGCCCGTCGGCGGCGCCGGCTGGCCCATCGTCGAATCGGCCTCCACCACCTCGACCTTGGGGAGCGTGGTGTCGTGCTTGAGGCCGAGCGGGCGCTCGTCGGGCCCCGGCTGCTGGTCGCCGGTGCGGCGGTCGCGGTCGATCCCCATGGGCGCGCCGGTGGGCGGCAGCCCGCGATCTTGCGCAAGCGCTGGCAGGCTGACGGCGGCGATCAGCACGCCGAAACTGAGGAAAAGGGCGACCGGGCGCATTCGAGGGCGCGGACCCTACTTCAAGTCGCTCCGAGCGACAACGGGTCGTTGCTCGGGGATGGACGATTGTCGGCGCGCGATGTTCACGCCGCTGCCTGATCTCCTCTGAAAAGCCCCAACGCGGAGGCGCGGAGACGCGGAGAAAGGCACGCGATCGGTCAAGTTTTCGGAATCTGCGGATATTTTTTAGACCCGGGATCTTCGCGGGCTTAAACGGATCTGCATGTCCGCTTCGTTCCGCATCTCGCCCCGGCAGTCGGCCCGCAACGTCGTCCTCGAGCGCCCCCGCGGCGCGCAGGCACCCGCCCTCGATGGACGCCTCCCCGAAGTGGGTCGCGCAGGCCCGTTCCTCAAGTGGGTCGGCGGCAAGACCTCGCTGTTGTCCGAGCTGGTCAAGCACGTGCCCCAGAAGCTGCGCCGCTATCACGAGCCGTTCGTGGGCGGCGGCGCCCTCTTCTTCGCGGTGGCGCCCAAGCGGGCCATCCTCTGCGACAACAACCCGGAGCTCGTCCACACCTACACGATGGTGCGCGACGACGTGTCCGGCGTGTTGGACGCGCTCAGCAAGCATGTCTACGAGCGGACACACTTCGAGGCCGTGCGCGCGCTCGATCCCAAGACCATGCCGGACGCCGAGCGGGCCGCGCGCTTCATCTATCTGAACAAGACCTGCTTCAACGGCCTGTGGCGCGTGAACCGCGCGGGCCGCTTCAATGTGCCCATCGGCCGCTACACGAACCCGCGCTTCTGCGACCCGGGCACGCTGGTGCGCGCGAGCCACGCGCTCAAGGGCACGCAGCTCCTGCACCTGCCCTTCGAGCAGGCGCTGGAGAAGACGGCCTCGGGCGACTTCGTCTACCTGGACCCGCCGTACGATCCGGTGTCGCCCACCGCGAGCTTCGCCAGCTACACCAAGGACGGGTTCCGCTGGGAGGACCAGGAGCGCCTGTTCCACGCCTGCGTGCGCTTGAACCGTCGCGGGGTGCGCTTCCTCTTGAGCAACTCAGCGACGCCGCGGATCCGCGAGCTGTACCGCGGGTTCGAGCAGCGCATCGTGAAGGCGCCGCGGGCGATCAACAGCAACGCGGCGGCGCGCGGGGGCGTGGACGAGATCTTGGTCTTTAATGGGTAGCTCTGCCCTGAACTGCCGACGTTTTCCAGTCTATCCGCTCCACGATCCGGCTTCCCCTTGGGAAGCCTCCACCAGGGGTGAGCTTCCGCTCCCCCTGGACCCCCAGCGAACCAACGACTGATCGTCTCGACGAGACTTCGGGTGCCTACTTCACCGGAAGCCGCGCCGCGATCACGAACTCCTCGCCGGCCTGCCCTGCCCTCACGATCGCCTTGTGCTCCTCGAGCACGTGCAGCGCGAGCGCCAGCGCGATCCCGGGCGCGCCCGGCCTGCGCACCGCGTACGGGATCGGCATCCGCCTCAGCTCCTCCGCGCTCAGCGGCTGTCCGCGATCGGACACGCTCAACTGGGCCGCGCCGTCGACGGCCTCCACGCGCACGCTGATCTGTCCGCCGCGCGGCGAGCGGGCCAGCGCGAACGACATCAGCAGCGAGAGCGCCTGCTTGAGCCTGCGGTCATCGAGCGCGACCTGGACCGCGGCCTCGAGCCCCAGCGCGGAGATCGTGACCCGCCGCCGATCCGCGAGCGGGCGCACCGCGTCGATCGCCTCGCGCACGACCGGGCACAGGGGCGAGACGAAACCCGCCGTCTGATCGGTGGCGAAGTCGGTCAGCTCCCGCATGGTCAGATCGATGCGCGCGATCTCCCCGCGCACGGCGTCGAGCAGGCCGGCCATGTGCGGCCGGTCGCGCAGCTCGTCGGCGATGGCCTCCAAGGTGCCCGAGATCCCGAAGAGCGGGTTCTTGACCTCGTGCGAGAGGCCGCCCGCCAGGACCGCCATCGCCTCGCGATCGAGCGCGTCCTGGCCCTTGGGCAGCGGGGTGAGCGCGTCCCAGGGCGGTGGTGGCGCGGCCTGGGCGGTCGACATGACGCTTGCTCCCCTGGGGTGGTCGAGCTTCTGACGTTTCGTGTGCGGCCTGTGTCCAGATTCCAGACTTGGAGTCCCAAGTCCAGACGGGCGGCTCCTGTATTCACGGGTGGTCGAATGGGAGCCGAACGGTAACCTCCTGGAACGACGAATCTATCTCATGTTGCGACGCTTTGGCGAGCCGCTTGCTATGGCCCCGCTGCACGCAGCCGGAACCACCCGGTGACGCGATGACCGGCCCAACGGGGGGCCGCTTGGAGATGTCGACATGATGTTCGCGAGCGACGACCTGCACCTCGACTTCGAGCTCACCGACGAGCAGACCGAGATGAACCGCCTGACCGACTGGCTGCGCGACACGCGGTCGTCGCAGGCGAATCAGGTCACGGCGCCGACGGTGACGATCACGGAGGCGAACGGCCGCTCGCTGCGCGAGATCCTGGACGCGGGGGAGACGCTGTCGACGGCCGAGGTGCGCCGCCTCTGCCTGCACCTGGCGCTCGAACTCGATCGCGGGTTCGCGCGGGGCATCGCGCACGGGGACCTGCGGCCGGCGAACGTGATGCAGGCCGAGGACGGCGCGGAGCCGCCCTGGGTGCTGCTCGAATCCTCGTCGGCGGGCACGGCCGGGGTCGCGGGCCACGAGAACGCCGACTACGCCGCGCCGGAGCTCTCGCGCGCAGCGCAGTCCAACGCGCCGGGCGCCGCGCGCAAGGGCGCCGACGCCGCGCACGCCGACATGTACTCGCTGGGCGTGATCGCGCTGGAGTGCCTCAACGGGCGCCGGCCGTCCGCGCTCGATCGGCTGCGGTTCGCCCTGCGCTTCCGCAACCGCGGCGGCCTGTCGGGCATCGTCGCGCACCTCTTGAACCCGCGGCCGGAGCGGCGCTTCCCCTCGCACGCCGCGCTGGTCCGCGCGCTCGCCGTCGACGAGGCCGCGCACGTCGAGCAGTGGAAGGGGACGGCCGATGCGTACCTCATGGTCGGCGAGCAGGTCTTCAACGCCACCGAGCAGGACGGGCGCATCGGCTCGGGCTTCCACGTGCCCGGCGCGCAGCGCTTCCTGGGCGCGAGCCAAGGCGTGTTCCCGCTGGTGGCCGCCGGCCGCCGCCTGGTGGTGATCGCCGACGAGGGCCCCGCCACGCTCTTCACCGCCGAGCACCCCGACCAGTTCCTGGCCGCCTCGATGCGCCACCACACCGTGGTCATCCGCCGCGGCGACCGCATCGGCTGCATCGACCTGCTCACCGAGCGCACCACCTGGTGCACGCCGGACCCGGAGCTGTCCTTCTTGGAGACCTTCGCGCTCGGCCCCAGCTTGAGCCTCGTGCTCTCACCCGACGTCTTCGTCCTCTGCGCCGCGGGCAGCACCCAGGGCCTGCTCCTGCGCCGCGTGGGAAATGTCCTCGTGTCGAACGCGGTCGACCTGCCCGCGCCCGTGCGCGAGGTGACGGGCAACGGCGTGCTGTGCTCGAACGAGCAGACGGTCAGCGTGGGCCGCTTCGGGCAGCACGGCGGCCTGACGTTCTAAAGGCACGGCAAAGGCAACTGCTCACAGGAAGGAAACAAGGAAGGGATTGCTGACCCGCATCCCTTGCTCGAACCCTCGAGCTCGAAGGACAGGGGTGGTTCCGCACCACGGGCCCAGAGCCGAAACCCCTTCCTTCTTTCCTTCCTGTGAGGCAGTTGCAGTTGCTCTTAGCCGTCGACCACGAGCCCGTCGGCCAGCCTGAGGCGCCGCGGCATCCGCTCCGCCAGCCGCGGGTTGTGCGTGACCACCAGGGCCGCGATGCCGAGCTGCTGGTTCAACTGCACCAGGAGCTGATGGATGCCTTCGCTCGTGGCCTCGTCGAGGTTGCCCGTGGGCTCGTCGGCGAGGAGCAGCTTCGGCTTCAGGATCAGCGCGCGCGCCAGGGCCACGCGCTGCTGCTCGCCGCCGGAGAGTTCGCCGGGCCGGTGATCCATGCGGTGCCCGAGGCCGACGAGCTCGAGGACTTCCTTGGCGCGCTTGTGCGCCTCGGCCACCGGGAGGCGCTGGATGAGCGCGGGCATGGCCGCGTTCTCGAGCGCCGTGAACTCGGGCAGGAGGTGATGGAACTGGAACACGAAGCCGATCTGCCGGTTGCGGAAGCGCGAGAGCGTCTCCTCCGGCATGGCGCCCGTGTCCTGGCCCTCGAAGAGCACCTGGCCCTGCGTCGGCGGATCGAGCGTGCCGATGACGTGCAGGAACGTGCTCTTGCCCACGCCTGACGGGCCCACGAGCGAGGCCATCTCGCCCTTGCGCACGCCGAAGGTGGCCCCGCGCAGGACGTGGATCTCCTTGTCGCCGAGCCAGTACGACTTGTGCACGTCGCGCGCCTCCAGGAGCATCGGCGCCTGTGCTGGAGCGGCGGTCTCGGGAACCAGCGTCGCGACAGGGATCGCGGGCTGCGCCACCGGATCGCTCGGAGGGAGCTCGCTCATCTAGTCCTCCCTCAGGCCGTCGACGGGCGAGAGCTGCGCGGCCTTGATCGCCGGATAGAGCGTCGCCAGGTACGCGAGGCACAGCGAGATGAGGGCCACCACCGCGAACTGCCCGGGCTCGACGATCACCGGCAGGCTGGAGATGTAATAGACGTCCGCGTCCAGCTTGAGCCCGAAGCGCTCCACGAACGAGCAGCTCGCGAGGCCCATGAGGATGCCCATCGCGGTGCCGATGAAGCCGATGGTCATGCCCTCGAAGACGAAGATCTTCATCACCGAGGCGTCGCGCGCGCCCATGGACTTCAGGATGCTGATCTCCTTGGTCTTCTCCAGCACCAGCATGATGAGCGTGGACAGGATGTTGAAGCAGGCCACCAGCACGATGAAGGTGAGGATGATGCCCATCGCCACCTTCTCCAGCTTGAGCGCGCTGAAGAGGTTGCGGTTCAGGTCCGTCCAGTCGCGCATGCGGTAGGGGAAGTTGCCCAGCGCGTCCAGCACGCGGTGCCCGAGGCCGCGGGCCGCGTCGACGTCGTCGTACTTGAGCTCGAAGCCGGTGATGGCGTCCTTGGTGCGGAAGAAGCTCTGCGCCTCGGGGATGCCGATGTACGCGAACTTCATGTCGTACTCGTACATGCCCGAGTAGAGGATGCAGGCCACGCGGAAGTTCTTGCCGCGCGGCACCGGCCCCGTCGGCCCCATGTCGCCGAGCGGCGTGATCACGCTGACCACGTCGCCCACCCACACGCGCAGCGCGTGCGACATCTCCTTGCCGATGCAGATGCCCGGGATCTTGAAGAGCGCGTCGTCGTCGATCTTGGAGGCCGTGTCCTCTTCCGGGTGGCGCTTCCTGCGCTCGTAGGTGTCCTCGAGGTACTGGTCGGGATCCTGATCCTGCAGGTCGCTCGAGAGCGCCGCGTGCGGCTTGGCGGGCAGCCGCGGGATCTGCGACGGATCGTCGATCCAGGCCACCTCGCCCGCGATCACCTGCTTGGGGAGCTCGCTCACCTGACCGACGGTGGACGGCTCGATGCCCTTGATCTCCGAGCCGGTGAGCGCGTCGCGGTGCGAGATCATCACCTCGCCGAACACGAAGGGCGACGCGCCGACCACGCCGGGGACCGCGCGGATCTTGGGCGCGATGGTGCGCCACTCGGTCATGTCCCCGGTGAAGCGCTGGAGCATCGCGTGCGCGGTGGTGCCGAGGATCTTCTTCTTCAAGTCGAGCTCGAAGCCGCTCATGACCGCGAGCACCACGGTGAGCGCCCACACGCCCACCGCCACGCCGGCGATGGAGATGAAGGTCATGACCTGCGTGGCGGGGCGCTTGCGCTTCTGGCCGGGCTTGAGGCGCGCCTCGCGGACACGCGAGCGGATCCAGTCGCCGAGGAGCGCGAGGAAGGCGAGGAACGAGAGCGCGCTCGCGGGCAAGGACCAGAGCGGGACCTGGTGGCCGTTGCTGAAGCGATCGAAGACGATGCCGACGCCGAAGAACGTGCCGGGGATGGACAGGCCGATCCACGCGAGCCGCAGCAGCATGGACCGATCGAGGCGCAGGTGCGTGCGCGCGATGCCGGCCTCGTAGCCCGACTTGAGCTCGACGGATTCGGAGGCGCCGATGATGAGCGCGAACGAGCCGCCCCAGAGCGCGAGCAAGAAGCCCGCGAGGCCCACCAAGAGCGCCCAGACCACGAGCTCGTCCGTGCGCGCGAGGTAGTGATCGGGCGAGAACGAGGGCGGCTCGATCTTCTTGAGGGCGGCGAAGGCGACGCCGACCATGAGCAGCGAGGCGGCGCCCAGCTCACGCCAGCCCGAGCTGCGCGCGACGAAGGTGACGGCGAAGCCGGTGACGAACATGACCAGCGTCTGGGCCACGAACGAGACGATGAGGACCTCGTCGGCGGACAACAGGCCGTGCACCGAGAGGAAGCGCCGCAGCACGAGCTGGCTCGCGAACGCGATCGCGTAGAGCACGAGCGCGAGCAGGAGGGCTGCGGTGCGGAACGGCTTCTTCACTTCTTGTCTCCACCCTCCGCCGCTTCCGGCGCGTCGAACTCATCGGCGATCGGCTTGAGCAACGGGAAGAGCACCACGTCGCGGATCGACGCCGCATCCGTGAACAGCATGGCCACGCGATCGATTCCGATGCCCTCTCCGGCCGTGGGCGGCATGCCGTGCTCGAGCGCGCGCACGAAGTCGCGGTCGTACGGCATGGCCTCGGCGTCGCCCTGCTTGGCGGCCTCGACCTGCGCGCGGAAGCGGTCCTCCTGGTCGCGCGGGTCGTTGAGCTCGCTGAACGCGTTCGCGAT
>JAFEBC010000345.1 GCA_018266095.1 Deltaproteobacteria bacterium | reverse complement strand
GTCGATGTTCACGTCCTTCACGTCGAAGGGGATGTACTGCTCCGCCTCCCACTGGATGCTCTCCTCGAGCTCCTCCTGGGTCATGCGGGGCATGGAGATCTTCTTGATGATGACCGAGTGGCCGGACACGCCGATCGCCACTTCCTTGGTCTTCAGCTTGAACTGGGAGACGAGCTGGCGAACCGCCTCGACGATGGCCGTGGAGTTCATCAGCGCGCCGTCGACGATGGCCTCCGGCGGCAGGGGCGCCACGCCGAACGCGTCGAGCGTGTAGCCGCGCTTCTGGTCCTTGAGCTGAACCAGCTTCACCGACGAGGAGCCGATGTCGAGCCCGAGTGTCAGCTTGCTCTTCGCCACTGGTTACCTCTCTCGCGCTGCGTGGACCGACTGCGTTTCGCCAACCGAACGATCGAGCACAAAGGCGCTCACTCTCACGGCGACGCTACAACGACTTTCCGAGGCCCCCAAAAAAACGTCCGAAATCGTCATCCGCGACTCCGGCCGTTGCGCACCTTCGCCCCGTTCTGCTTGAACACCTTGGGCCCGTCCTTGAGGGTCATTCCCAGAGCGAAGAGGATCTTCCGCTTGGTCTCCATCCTGCACCCCTGTCCAGCCTCGACGCGGTCGATGGTCGACTCCGAGACCCCGGCCCGCCTGGCGAGCTCTGCTTTGCCCAAGAGCTGGCTCTCCCGCAGCTTCTGAACGGTGTTCAAGGCGCTCCCTCCACGTGTCTCAGGCGGGATCACGATGGATCGACTTGGGGGAGCGATCAAGGAACTGACACCCCGATTGACGCCAAGTGAGGGCGAATTGACGGGTCAGTTCGGGGTCACTTCACCGTCAATTGGGGGTGAAATCGCTACAGGCCCCAGGGGTGGTGGATCGCGGGGTGGGACAACGTGGTGGTGGGTAGAGTGCGATTTCTTCGCTCTTCGAGCAGCCGCGTCCCGCCCTGAGGGCGATTTTCAAGGCCCTGCCCTACTCCAGCCCGTACTCGCGGATCTTGTAGAGCAGCGCCCGCGCCGACAGCTCCAGGAGCTCCGCCGCCTTGGTGCGGTTGCCCTGCGTGCGCTCGAGGGCGCGCTTGATCAGGTCGGCCTCCAGCGCGCGCGCGGCGCGCTTCACCGAGAGGTCTCCCTCCGCCGGCGCCGGCGGCGGCCCGCTCGGCGCCACGGCCTGCAGCACCGAATCGGGCAACGCGGCCACCTCGATCTTCTCCTCCTCCGAGAGCACCAGCGCGCGCTCGAGCGCGTTCTCCAGCTCGCGCACGTTGCCGGGCCAGCGGTGCGCGCGGAGCTTCTCCAACGCGGGCCCAGACAGCTCCTTGGGCTCCACGCCGAGCCGGGCCGCGTGCCGCTCGAGGAAGCGGCGCGCGAGCAGCGGCAGGTCATCCAGACGATCGCGCAGCGGCGGCAGCACCACGTTCACCACGTTGAGCCGGTAGAAGAGGTCTTCGCGAAAGCGCCCCTGCGAGACGAGCTGCGGCAGCTCGCGGTGCGTCGCGGCCAGGAGGCGCACGTCGACCTTCGAGGTGCGGCTGTCGCCCACGCGGCGGATCTCGCCCTCTTGCAGCACGCGCAAGAGCGACACCTGCAGGTTCAACGGCAGGTCGCCCACCTCGTCGAGCAAGAGCGTGCCGCCGTCGGCCTCCTCGAAGAGCCCGCGCCGCGCCGCGTGCGCGCCGGTGAACGCGCCCTTGGCGTGCCCGAAGAGCTCGCTCTCGATGAGGTGCTCCGGGATCGCGCCGCAGTTGACCGCCACGAACGGCCGCTCCGCGCGCGGCGACTGCTCGTGGATCGCGCGCGCCACCCGCTCCTTGCCTGTGCCGCTCTCGCCCGAGATGAGCACCGTGGCCTTGGCGGCCGCCACCTTGGCCACCACGCGCAGGATCTCCTTCATCGGCGCGCTCTCGGCGACCATGCCGTTCTGCCCCGCGCCGCGCGCCCGCTCGATCTCGCGCTTGAGCCAGCGGCTCTCGGCCCGCAGCCGCTCGCGCTCCTCAGCCTTGCGCAAGACGAGGTGCACCTCGTCGGGCCGGAAGGGCTTCATCAGGAAGTCGTACGCGCCCGCCTTCATCGCCTCGATGGCCAGCTCGTGCGAGCCGTACGCGCTCATCACGATCACCGTGGTCTCCGGCGAGGCCTCCTGCGCCGCGCGCACCAGCGAGAGCCCGTCGAGCCGCGGCATGCGCACGTCCGTCACCAGCGCGTCGTACTGGCGGGCCTTGAGCTCGGCCAGCGCCTCCTCGCCGTCCTTGACCGCGCGCACCTCGTAGCCTCGCTCCGAGAGCAGGAGCGTGAGCACGTGGCGGATGGACTCTTCGTCGTCGGCGATGAGGAGCGACTTGAGCACGTTGCAAAGTGTAACCCGAACGTGTGATACGCGACGAACGATGGCGGCGACTCTGCCCACCGGCGCGGTCCCCTGGGACGCTCCCGACCTGCTCTCGGCGCAGCGGGGCCAGCTCGTGGTCGTGCGCGGCGAGCAGCAGGTGCAGACGCTCGACCTGGAGCAACGCGCCACCTTCGTGGGCCGCGATCCGCAGAGCACGCTCGTCCTCGATCACCCCAGCGTGTCGAGCGAGCACTTCCGCATCCAGCGCGAGGGCGACGGCTGGCTCCTGCTGGATCTCGGCAGCGAGAGCGGCACCTACGTGGACGGCGCGCGCGTGTCGCGCGTGTGGCTCAAGCCCGGCTCCGAGATCCAGGCCGGCGAAGTGCACATGCGCTT
>JAFEBC010000344.1 GCA_018266095.1 Deltaproteobacteria bacterium | reverse complement strand
CTCGCCTGGCTCTCACCGCTTGCATGCGCAAGCTCATCGTCATCCTCAACGCCATGCTGCGCGATCGGCGTCACTGGTCCACGGAGGTCGCTTGACGAACAACACGGTTACTCTGCGGTGAATCAACGCTCGAGCAAGCGCGCACGAACGAGCACCTAAGACGTCATGCCATGGGTGCCCGTCTGGCCTCCGGATGGGAACGCGCGGGCGAAGTCGCGGATGGTCTCGAGCTCGTCGTAGCGGTGGTCGAAGCCCACGGCCTTCTTGAAGACCTTGGCGTCGATGACGACCGGGTACTTGAGGTGCTGCACGGCGCCCGATGAGAGCGAGGGCAGACCGCCGCGGCCCAGGGCGAGCGCCAGCGCGAACTCGGGCAGCGGGATGGTCATGCGCCCGGCCTCGCGCGCCACGTTCGTCAGCGGCAGCGGCTGCGGGCCGGCCACGTTGAACACGCCGCGCGGGCGCTTCTCCAGCGTGAGCAACAGCGCCTGCGCCACGTCGTCCTCGTGCAGGAATTGGAAGAGCGGATCAAAGCCGAACACCATCGGCACCGCGCGGCCGCGCAGGAACGTGCCGAGCGTGCCCTGGCCCGACGGCCCGAGCGTGTAGCAGATGCGCAGGACGCTGGTGCAGAGCTGCGGCAGGCGCCAGAGCGCGTTGGCGGCGAAGAGGTCGGCGGCGACCAGATCGGACAGCTCGGGGAACTTGCCCAGCGCGTGCGGCGGCTCGTTCTCGGTGTGGTACAGCGCCACGTCGGGCCCGGCGCCGTAGTACGTGTGGCGGCCCACGAACACGCAGTGCTCCACGTCGTACGCGCGGCAATGCTCGAACACGGCCTGCGTGCCGCCGAGGTTGATGCGGTAGCGCTCCTCGCCCGAGACCACGAGCGAGGTCACGGTGGCCATGTGCACCACCGCGTTCGGCCGGAACTTGCGGAACACGTCCTCGGCTGCGCGCTTGCGCAGGTCCACGGTGTGAACCTCGACGCCCGGCGGCGCGCTCCGCCACGGACGCACGTCGATGCCCGCGACCTGGTGGCCCTTCTCGAGCAGCGTGAGCGCCAGCTTGCGCGCGATGGCGCCAGAGATGCCGCAGATGAGGACTTTCACTTGTCGCCTCCGAGCGGCAACAGCTTCTTGCGCTTGCGCCGGGTGTCGCGCGCGCGCTCGATGAGCTCGGCGATGCGCGCCTTCACCTCGTCGACGTAGCGGACGATGACCTCGTCGTCCTCGTTGCCGGTGCCCGAGAAGATGAGCGGCGCGCCGTAGTGGACCTCGCACGGCGCGGGCCGCGGCAGCGCGAGCAGCCAAGGCGTGATCGGCACGTACGGCGCGCCCACCAGCTTGCCCAAGAGCTTCGAGTTGGCGATGGTCGGGATCGCGTCCGCGCCGCCCACGAAGCCGAGCGGGATGATCGGCGTCTTGGTCTTGAGCGCGAGCCGCATGAACCCGGTGCCGAAGTCCACGAGCGAGTAGCGCTCCTTGTAGAGCTTGGCCGTGCCCTTCGCGCCCTCGGGGAACACCATCAGCAGGCGATCGTCCTCGAGCAGCCGCTGCGCGTGCTCGGGCAGGCCCGTGAGCTGCCCCACGCGCGAGGTCCACGTGCTGGCGAACGGCATCGCGTTGATGAACTTCTCGGCCATGCCCTGCGCGAGCCGCGGCGGATCGAGCTCGAGGAAGCTGCCCGCGACCACCATCGCGCCATCGAGCGCCACGCCGCCCGAGTGGTTGCCGATGAGCATCGCGCGCCCGCGCTTGGGGATGTTCTCGTGCCCGTGACTGTGGACCGAGAAGTACGTGCGGTAGAGGAAGCCGAAGAACTTGAACCACGTGCGCAGGTGGTCCTTGGAGATGCCGTAGGGATCGACGCCGCGCGCGTTGAAGGGGAGCTCGAGGCGATCGAGCCGTGCGTCGATGGAGTCGTGCGAATCGGACACGGTGCGCTCCGGTGGTGAGCAGCGGGACGAATGTACACCGCTTGGGGATTCGGGAGTTGGATTTGGGGCGCTCCGGCCTGCGGCCGGCGGCCGAAGGCTGCAGCGCCCCAGATCAACAGTTCGATCATCCGGATCTAGTTCGAGCGAGCACCATCTCCAGATGGGCCGCTCTCACTCCCCCTCGTACAGCCGCCACGCCGGCGCGTCCCCCAGCTCCGGCCTGCCCGCGAGCCGCTCCTGCGGTCGGAACCTGCCCTTGTACTTGAGCGAGGCGCAGCCCTCCACGCGATACCCCAGGTACACGTACTGCAAGCCCTGCCGCCGCGCGTGCTCCAGGCCCTTGAGCACGTTGAAGGTGCCGAGCGACAGCTCTGAGCGTGACGGCTCGTGGAAGCAGTACACGAGCGACAGCGCGGACGGCGTCTCGTCGGCGATGCCCACGGCCACCAGGCGGTCTCCCTCGTAGAAGCTGAACTCGCGCGCGCTCGGGTGCGGGAAGCCGAACTGCAACGAGTACGAGTCGCGATCGAGATCGCTCGACTCCCAATCGCGGGCCTGCTCGCGTGAGGCGTGCCAGCGGCGGTGCAGCTCCAGGCGCGTGTCGTCCACGACGGGCGCGCTGACCACGAGGCGCAGGTGCTCGGCGCGCTTCAGCACGCGCTGCATGTTGTGCGAGGGCACGAACTTGTTCACCGGCACGCGCACTGACACGCACTCCCCGCACGGCGTGCACACGGGGCGGAAGTAGATGGGGCCGAAGCGGCGCCAGCCGAGCTCCAAGAGGCGCTGCAGCTCGTCGGGCGACACGTCGAGCATCACGCGCGACTCGGTGGTCATCGAGCGCCCGGCCAGGTAGTGGCAGGGCTCGGGCGGTGACACGAGGTGGCGGAGCTGACGGGCCATCCGGTCCTGGATGATAGCGGCATCCAGGGCGTGTGCGGAGCCGAACGTCTTTCCTCGCTTGGTCCCTGGCGCACTCTGAGGGATGTTGCTCGAATGCCACGCGCCGCTCGGGGCCTTCGCGCCCTCTGGACCGCCGCCTCGCTCGCTTGCACTGCGTTCGCCGTCGGGTCGTGTGGCGGCACCGAGATCGTCACCCAATGTCCGACAGGGCAGGTGATGTGCGGCGCGGTGTGCGTCGACACGCAGGGCGATCCCGATCACTGCGGCTCGTGCGGGACCACGTGCACGGCGCCCGCGGGCGGCGCGGCGGCGTGCAGCGGTGGCGTGTGCGTCAAGTCGTGCGGCGACGAGAAGCTCTGCGGGAACACGTGCCGCGACGTGAAGACGGATCAGGCGAACTGCGGCGACTGCGACCACGCGTGCACGGCGCCGGAGGGCGGCGTGGCGACCTGCAGCGGCGGGCACTGCGGCCAGGCGTGCCTCGGCAGCGACACGCTGTGCACGAGCGGGTGCGTGAACACCGACACGGATCCCTTGAACTGCGGGGCGTGCGGAACGGTGTGCGCGGCGCCGTCGGGGGCCGCGGCTGCGTGCGCGGGCGGGCATTGCGGATCGATCTGTCCGAGCGGGACCACGGCGTGCGGCGATGCGTGCATCGATCTGACCTCGAGCACGACGGACTGCGGCGCGTGCGGACATGCGTGCGTCCCCGCGCCGGGCGCGACGGCGAGCTGCGTGGGCTCCGTCTGTCACGACGCGTGCTCGAACGGCCAGGCGCTGTGCAGCGACGGGTGCCACGATCTCAACAGCGACTCCTCACACTGCGGGGCGTGCGGCAATCCGTGTGGCGCCGGATTCTTCTGCCAGGGGAGCGTGTGCACACAGCCCGCGCCGCTGTTCATCTCCGTGGACCCCCCTGACCTGCACAGCAAGCTCGGCGGCGGCCTGTACGTGAGCGGGCTGTACGTCACCCGGCCCACCAAGGTCACGCTGGTCAAGGGCTCGACGCGCGTGGTGCTGCACGACACGCTCACGCAGGTCTCGCCCGCGTACACCGGCGGCGATCCGTTCAGCCCCGGGCTCATCAAGGGCACCGTGCTGCCGGACGAGCTGTCCGCGGGCGACTGGGATGTCGAGCTCGACGACGGGGGCCAGATCAGCACCGGCGCGGCGGCCCTGCACGTGGTGAGCGCGCCCTTCGTCATCGATCAGCTCGACGTGGGCCAGGGCGACGGCGCCATCCTGCACAGCCCGACCGGCAAGCTGCTCGTCATCGACGGCGGCAACACCGGCATGGGCGCGCGCCTCCGCAGCAAGCTCGCGGGCGCCACGCCGGACTACATCGCGCTCTCGCACTACCACGCGGACCACATGGCGGGCATCGAAGAGCTGATGGCGGGCGTCGACGGCACGCCGTTCACCAGCGACGACGTGGTGCCGAAGATCTCGCTCCTCGATCACGGCGACAACCACTCCTGCGACTCGAACCTGTGCCGCGCGTACATCGGCATGCGCGATTCGCTGGCGGCGCGCGGGCTGGCGCGCGAGGTGATCCCGGGCGAGACCATCGCGCTCGGCGGGTCGCTGGCGGGCGGGATCCTGTTCGCCAACGGGGTGCGCGCGGACGGCACGGCGTCGTACACGAGCGATCCCAACGAGAACTCCGTCGGGTGGATCTTCGACTTCGGCGGCTTCCGCTTCTACTCGGCGGGCGACGCGACGGGCGGGCCGATCCCGGGCTGCGACGTGGCCACGGCGGCGAACTTCGTGGATCTGGAGACGCCTGCGGCGCGCCTGCTCGGACGGCTCGATGTGGTGAAGGTGAGCCACCACGGCTCGTGCACGGGCTCGCCGGCGCCGTTCACGGGGATCACCACGCCGACGTTGGCCATGGTGAGCACGGGCACCGACAACGTGTACTGCCACCCGTCGCGGCGCGTGTTGTTCGACTACGACGCGCTGGGCGTGGATCTCCTGCTCACCGAGCCCGGCGTGATCTCGCCCGGAAACGCGACGGGCTGCGCGCTCACCGAGCGGCCCGCGGACGTGCCGGCGACGTATGGCGACCTGCAGATCACGGTGCCCGGCGACGGCACGTTCATCGCGCGCGTGTACGCGCAGGGCACCACAAACCTCCTGCGCGAGCGCACGTACACGATTCACGCGCCGCACGCGGGGCCGCTGTCGGATCCGAATCGCTGGAGCGAGAAGTCCGCGCGGCTGTTGACCTCGCGCACCAAGGCGGGCCTGGCGGAGGCGATCGTGGTGCAGGTGGACGCGGCGATCACCGCGCCCGCCGCAGCGCTCTTGCCTTGGGCGAACGCGACGGACGCGGCCATCGCGACCATCGAGTCGGGCGGCGCGGCCACGGGGACGATCGCGATCACGGCCACCTCGGGATCTCCGGGGCAGCTCTCGCTCTCGCTCACGAACGCGCTCCCTGCGGACGCGGATCTCGCGGTGATCATCCCGTCCTCGGCCACCGCGCTGAACCGCGCGCTGGTGCTGCCGCTGCACACGGCCAGGCAGGCCGACTCCACGCCGCCCACGGCCTCGCTCACGGCCGTCGCCGCCGCCACCTCGGGCGCGTTCCTCAACACGCCGCGCGTCAGCGTGACCTTCTCCGAGCCCGTCAGCGGCGTCGCCACCAGCTCGTTCTTCCTCTCCGAGCAGTTGAGCGGCAAGGACGTCGTGTACGGCACCGTGAGCGGTAGCGACGGGATCCACTACACGCTCGAGCTCCCGCAGGCCTCGCGCGCGGGCTACGGCGGCGCCTCGTGCGGCGCGCTGTGTCCGGGCATGCGCTACCTCGTGCGGCTCACCAGCGGCATCACCGACGCGTCTGGCAATCCGGTGGACCTCTCGCTGCCGCTCACCTTCGACTCCGGCACCTGCGCCGACGCGGGCGCGCCCACGGTCACCATCGACGCCGCCAGCCGCGCGTTGCCGAGCGCGCTCTCGCTCGTGCTCAAGAGCGACGAGCCCATCAGCGGCGAGGTCTGGGTGGCGCCCACCGCGAGCTTCAACACGGCCTGCGCGGGCACCAATCCGGGACCGCCGTGCGTGCGTGCGACCCTCATCGCCACCGCGTGCAGCGTGGACGGCTGCGCCCCCTCGAGCGGCGCGTGCACCTCGTACGCGGTCGCGCGCGGCCTCACGACCGGCGTCAGCTACACCGCGGCCACCCACGTGCGCGACGCCATCGGCAACAGCGCCACGCCCGTCACCACCGCGCTCAGCACGCAGTCGGGCGCCGTGCTGGTGGTCACCGAGATATTCGCCGACCCGCCGAACACCGAGAGCGAGGCCGAGTTCGTCGAGCTCGCCAACCTGGGCGACACGGCCATCGACCTCACCGACAAGAAGATCCGCAAGATCAACAACGCGGGCACGAGCACGCTGCGCGCGCTGGTCAACACCGGCACCGCCTCGCTCGCGCCCGGTCAGGCCGCGCTGTTCGTGGGCACGGGCTTTCTCACCTCGCGCTTCCCCAACCTGCCCGCGGGCACGCTCATCCTCAAGGACACCACCTCGAGCGGCCCGCTCGCGGGGCTCGCCAACAATCCCATCCCGGGCGTGGACGTGCTCGCGGCGGACGGCACCACCGTCCTCAGCTCGGCGCCGTTCTCGTCGACGGTGAGCTGCGCCGAGAACCACGCGCTGGAGCGCATCGCGCCGGAGCTGCCCGATCGCGCCAACGCCTTCGCCTGCGGCGCCGTGGGCGGCACGCCGGGATCGTTCTTGAAGGCGCAGTGAGCGGCCGCCCGCCGCTACTTGAACAGGGCCATCGACTTCTGCACCGTCTGCGACACGCCCCACAAGAGCGGCAGCCCCACGAAGAGCCAGGCGAACGCGATCGCCGCCGCGGACGACTTCTTCTGCTCGGTGTTCTCGCTCATGGCCGTCTCCTACTTCGTGCCCTGGAAGTGGAACTTCGCGTCGACCGGCTTCACCAGCGCGTTGCACACGAAGCCGACGATGAGGACGCCGGCCAGGATGTACATGGTCACGTTGTACGCCTGCTCCAGCGGCACGCCGCTCTTGGTCTGCTGATCGCGCATGAAGTTGATGAGCAGCGGGCCCGCCACGCCGGCCGCGGACCACGCGGTGAGCAGACGGCCGTGGATCGCGCCCACCTGCATGGTGCCGAAGAGATCGCGCAGGTAAGCGGGGATGGTGGCGAAGCCGCCGCCGTACATGGTCATGATGACGCACACGAGCGTCACGAACAGGGGCACGCTCTTCATCCCCGCGGCCGTGGGGACGAGCGCATACACCGCCGCGCCCAAGAGGAAGTAGATGGCGTACGTGTTCTTGCGGCCGATCTTGTCCGAGAGCGACGACCAGAAGAAGCGCCCGCCCATGTTGAACAGCGAGATGAGCCCGACGAAGCCTGCCGCGGCCGCCGCGCTGACGCCGACGGTCTGCTGGATCATCGGCGAGGCCGTCTGCAGCACGCCGATGCCCGCGCTCACGTTGAGGAAGAGCACGGCCCAGAGCAGATAGAACTGCGGCGTGCGGATGGCGCTGCTCGCCGACACCTGCGCGGTGGTGACGAGCTTCTGCGGCGTCGCGGGCGGCACGAAGCCCTCGGGCTTCCAGCCATCGGGCGGCACGCGCACGACGATGGCGCCGAAGAGCATGAACGCGAAGTAGATGACGCCCATGGCCACGAACGTCTCGAACACGCCCGTGCCGGTGGGCGTGGCGAACGTCTTCATCAGATTGACGCCCAGCGGCGAGCCGATCATGGCGCCGCCGCCGAAGCCCATGATCGCCATGCCGGTGGCCATGCCGGGACGGTCGGGGAACCACTTGATGAGCGTGGACACCGGCGAGATGTAGCCGAGCCCGAGGCCGATGCCGCCGAGCACGCCATAGCCCGCGACCAGCACGGGGAACGAGTGCAGCTTCACGCCGATGGCGGACACGACGAACCCGCCGCCGAAGCAGCAGGCCGCCGCGAACATGGCCTTGCGCGGGCCGACGCGCTCGAGCCACGCGCCGAAGAGCGCCGCGGACAGGCCGAGGAAGACGATGGCCACGCTGAAGATGTACGTGATGGTGGTGAGCTGCCAGTCCTCGCCCGGCTTGCTCGCGGTGATGCCGATGAGCTTGGTGAGCGGCAGGTTGAAGACGGAGAAGCCGTACGCTTGCCCGATGCAGAGGTGGATGGCGAGGGCTGCGGGTGGGACGAGCCAGCGGCTGTGTCCCGGCTGCGCGACGATGCGCTCTCGATCGAGGAACGAGGCCATTCTCTCTCCCTGTGGACTGCGATGTGGTGCGACTACAAACCCTGGGCGCGTGGCGTGCGGTCGTGGTCGAACGCACGTGAATCTGCAGCGGGGGCGAGCGTGATGACGACGGACTTCGAAGCGGGCGTGCCGCTCGTGTGCGCCACCTGGCGCGAGGGCACGAGCACGTTCGCCTCGGGGAAATACGTCGCGCAGGAGCCGCGCGGGAGATCGTAGGGCACGATGACGAAGCGCCGGGCCACGCGCTCTTCGCCGCGGAAGTGGCTGGTGAGGTCGACCGTCTGGTGGTCGCGCAAGCCCAAGCTCGCGATGTCCTCGCGGTTCATCAAGATCACGCGCCGCTCGCCGGAGAGGCCGCGGTAGCGATCTTCGAGGCCGTAGATGGTGGTGTTGTACTGATCGTGCGTGCGGATCGTCATCATCAAGAGCTGGCCCGGCGCGAGGTTCCAGCGCGGGATCGGGTGCACGCTGAAGCGCGCCTTGGCCGACGCGGTGGGGAACTTCCCCTCGCGCGGGCCGTTGGGCAGATAGAAGCCGCCCGGCTTGCGCACGCGCGCGTTGTACTGATCGAAGCCGGGGATCGCCTTCTCGATGAGGTTGCGCACGCGATCGTAGTCGTCGGCGAGCCAGCGCCACCGGGTCTTCGACCTCGCGCCCAGCACGGCCTCAGCCAGGCGCGCCACGATGCGCGGCTCCGAGAGCAGGTGCTCGCTCGCCGGCCCCACGCGCCCGCGCGACATCTGCACCACGCCCATGCTGTTCTCGGTGGTGACGAACTGCTCGCCCGCGGGCTGCGCGTCGCGCTCGGTGCGGCCCAGGCACGGCAGGATGAGCGCGGTCTCGCCGGCCACGAGGTGCGCGCGGTTGAGCTTGGTGGACACGTGCGCGGTGAGCAGGGTCTTGCGCAGCGCGGCCGCGGTGTACTCGGTGTCCGGCGTGGCCGAGAGGAAGTTCCCGCCCATGGCCACGAACACCTTGGCCTTGCCCTCGTGCATCGCGTGGATGGCCTCGACCACGTCGAAGCCGGGCGCGCGCGGCGACTGGATCTCGCAGGCCTCGTCGAGGCGCTTCAGGAACGCCTCCTTGGGCTTCTCGTAGATGCCCATGGTGCGATCGCCCTGCACGTTGCTGTGCCCGCGCACCGGACACGCGCCCGCGCCGGGCTTGCCGATCGCGCCGCGCAGCAAGAGCACGTTGACGATCTCGCGGATGTTGTCGACGGCGTTCTCGTGCTGCGTGAGGCCCATGGCCCAGCAGAAGATGATGCGCTCGTGCTCGATGAGGAGCTTGGCGGCCTCGCGGATCTTCGCTTCGTCGAGGCCGCTGTTCAGGACGACCTCGTCCCACGAGACCTTCGAGACGTTGGCTGCGTAGGCCTCGAACTGCTCGGTGTGATCGCGCACGAAGGCCTGATCGACGGCCTTGCCCGGACGCTTCGCCTCCTCCTCGAGGATGGCCTTGCCCAGGCCCTGCAGGAGCGCGACATCGCCGTTGATGCGCACCTGCAGGAAGAGATCGGTGAGCTGCGTGCCGGGCCCGAGGAGCTTGAGGAGCTCCTGCGGGTGCTTGAAGCGCATCAGGCCCGCCTCCGGCAGCGGGTTGATGCTGATGATGCGCGCGCCGAACCGCTTGGCGCGCTGGAGCGCTGTGAGCATGCGCGGGTGATTGGTGCCCGGGTTCTGCCCGATGACCACGATCACCTGCGCCTTGTCGAAGTCGTCGAGCTTGACCGTGCCCTTGCCGATGCCGATGGTCTCGCCGAGCCCGCTGCCGCTCGACTCGTGGCACATGTTCGAGCAGTCGGGGAGGTTGTTGGTCCCGTACTCGCGCGCGAACAATTGATAGAGGAAGGCGGCCTCATTCGAGGTGCGGCCCGAGGTGTAGAAGAGCGCCTCGTTCGGCGACGCGAGCGCGTTGAGCTTGTCCGCGAGCAGCGCGAACGCGTCGTCCCAGGAGAGCGGCTCGTAGTGCGTGGCGCCCGGCTTCAAGACCATCGGGTGCGTCAAGCGGCCCTGCTTGCCGAGCCAGAAGTCGCTGCGCTCCGAGAGCTCGGCCACCGAGTGCTTCGCAAAGAAATCATCGGTGATGCGCGCGCTCGTGCCCTCCTCGGCGATGGCCTTGGCGCCGTTCTCGCAGAACTCGGCGATGGAGCGCTCGTGATCCG
>JAFEBC010000343.1 GCA_018266095.1 Deltaproteobacteria bacterium | reverse complement strand
CGAAGTTCGAGAGCACGAAGTCGATGATGCGGTAGCGCCCTCCGAACGGCACCGCGGGCTTGGCGCGGTCAAGGGTGAGCGGGGCGAGGCGGCGACCTTCTCCGCCGGCCAGGATCATCGCCAACGTACGGTGTTTGCCGGGCATGGAAGGATGACGGTAGCCCCGCAACAGTTCGACAAGCAACCCACCCGCTGATCCTCCCGTCGTGGCCGGTCCTGGTAACATCCGCGGATCATGCAGCGATCGCTCTCCCTCCTTGTCCGCCCCGCGGCCCTGTTGGCCGTGCTCGCGCTCCTCGCCTGCTCGCGCCAGCTCGACGTGCCCGACGAGCAGAAGCCCAAGATCACGGGCGTCGCGCCGCTGGCCGGCTTCACGGGCGAGTACGTGTCCTTGTCGGGCTCGGGCCTGGGCACGCTCTCGACCACCATCGTGCGCATGAACGGCGTGCAGGCCGCGGTGGTCACGGCGGAGAGCACCTCGGTGACCTTCTCCGTGCCCAAGGGCCTCTCGACCGCGGAGCCGATCGAGATCGAGCTCGCCACGCCGCTGGGCAAGTACCAGGCGGAGCAGACCTTCACCTACCTGGGCCTCGGGCACCCGGACGCGCTCACGCTGCGCGCCACCGTCTCGGTCGCGCCCAACTACTACGCGTTCGCCAACCGCGAGAACCTGCAGATGGGCATGGAGCAGAACTATGGCCTGCTCATCCCCACCTTCTCGCTCACGGGCTCGGCGGTCACCGCGCCGGTGCGCATCTCCGTCCTCGTCACCGACGTGTGGGGCACGAAGGACGCGCCGTGGGTGTACCAGCCGCAGTTCACGGGCGATCCCGCCGAGCTGCACCAGATCGACCTGACGGCGACGCCGCCGCGCGAGGTGTGCAACGCGCCGCACGGCTTCGTGTTCCCGGTGGCCGACGACGAGGACCAGACCTTCCTCGCCGCGGGCTCGGGCGGCGGCACGCGCGCGGCGGTGCCCACGGGCGGCTCCAAGCTGCTCGCGGTCGACCTCACGCAGTGCCCGCCCTTGACCACGAGCATCGATCTCGGCGCCGGCCGGATCCAGGGCCTCGCCTTCTCTGGCGAGACCACCCTCGTCGGCTGGACGGTGACGCGCCCCTTCCGCGTCGAGCTCTCGGCCACCAGCACGCCCGCGGTCTTCCTCGGCCAGCCCTTCAGCGACCCCTTCGACACGCCGCGCATGGAGTTCAACACCGACCTGCCGCACCCGCATCCGCAAGAGCTGCGCCTCGCCTACATCCGCGGCGACGACGACGTCGGCTTCATGGAGTGGCCCGCGGGCGCGGGCGCGCCCACGATCGTCCCCGCCGATCCGCTCGGGAGCTACCTCAGCACGTACACGCGGCCGATGGATCTGGCTTGGGCGGGCACGAGCTACGAGCGGCTCCAGATCCTCGACAACCACGGCCTCGTGGTCTCCTTCGACCACGCCGCCAACGCCGCGCGCGGCTCGCAGCAGCTCGACGACGACACGCAGCAGCTCCTGCAGATCCGCTCCGGCCTCGCCTTCGGCGACACGGTGGCCGCGAGCAAGTCGGCCACGGTGCTGCTCTCGCCCGACGCGGTGCTCCTGCGCAAGAACACGGGCCGCGCGCACATCCAGAGCCCGAGCGCCCTCGGCCTGGGGCCCGACCTCGCCGGCAACTTCCCCGCGCTCATCGTCGCCAACGATCTCGACGTGGCGCGCCTCGTGACCGATCCCTTCGCGCTGCTCCAGCCCGAGGGCCCGGTGGTCGCGCTCCTGGGTGTGCGCGGCACGGTGCGCCCGGTGGGTTGGACGAGCGACACGCTCTACGGCTTCGAGGGCCAGGTCACCACGCCGCTGTTCACCGTCGCCTCGGGCCGCGCCATCCGCGGGGCCGCGCGCACCGACACCGGCACGGCCGTCGCCGCGCTCACCGTGGACGATCAGGACACGAGCCGCCTCGAGCTCTTCCAGGCGGGCGGCGCGCACCTCGAGCTCCCACTCTCCGCGGGCGCAGCCGACCGCAGCAAGGTCCTCTTCCGCGGCGATGAGCTCTACCTCGCGGCGAGCGGCGCCGATCCGCACGTGGACTTCTCGCTCACCGCCTTCACGCCCGGCACGCTCACCCCTGCGCGCACCGCCGATGTCTCCGGCAGCGCGCTCGACGAGAACGTGCTGCTCGGCCTCTGGGACAGCCCGCGCTTCGACAGCGTCTTCTGCGTCATCGGCGTCCTCGACGCGTCGGGCCGCCAGCTCGTCTACGCCAACGGCAGCATGTGGGACGCCACGGGCCAGCTCGACGGCGTGCGCATCGACGACCCGCTCACCAACGTGCTGACGCTCTCGCGCGACGGCACCGAGCTCCTCTCGGCCTCGCCGCACTATCTGGGCGTGCCCCCGGGTGTCGACGCCGCGCCCCTCGGCGTCACCGACTCAGGCGAGCTCGGCATCGGCGAGGTGCGGCATCAGGACCTGCCCGCGCTCGTGGGCGACGCGGTGCCGTCGGCGAGCGGCGACCGCTACTACATCTCGCTGCCCGACCTCGACTCGGTGGGCCTGCTGCAGTAGGGCTCGAGCTACGCGCTCGCGACCGGCTTGGCGTCCGCCTTCTTCGCCGGAGCCGCGGCAGGGTTCGCCGCATTCGCGAGCGGGGCCACCGCCGTGCCTTGACCCGCCGCGAAGCGGTTGATCGTCTCCTCCATCTCCTTCTGCACGCGCCGGATGAGCTGCGCGCGGTCGTGGAAGGTGAGGAACGCGCTCTTGAACCCGGCCACCAGCACGTTCTTGATGTCGTGCACATCCAGCCCGAACTGCTTCACGAGCAGCCCCAGCTCCTTGGTCACCGTGGTGTTGGTGATGAGCCGGTTGTCCGTGTTCACCGTCACCCGGATGCCGAAGTCCAAGTAGAACTTGAACGGGTGGCTCGCCATGTCCGGCACCGCGCCCGTCTGCACGTTCGACGACGGGCAGCTCTCGATGGGGATGCGGTGATCGTTGACGTAGTTGAGCAGATCGCCATCTTCACGCAGCCGCACGCCGTGGCCGATGCGGTGCGCGCCGCAGTAGTGCAGCGCCTGCGCGATCGACGGCGGACCGTACGCCTCGCCCGCGTGCACCGTGCAGTTCACGTTGTTGTTCAAGATGAGCTGGAAGGCGTGCTGGTGATCCTTGGCCGGATTTCCGTCCTCCGCGCCCGCGAGATCAAACCCGAGCACGCCCTTGTTCTTGTACGCGACCGACAGCTCGGCGAGCCGCAGCGACGTCTCCGGGCTCATGTTGCGGATGCCGCAGACGAGCACGCCCGCGATGATCCCCGTCTCGCGCTCGGCCCGGCGCAGGCCCTCGAGCACCGCCTCGACCACCACCGTCGGCTTCAGGCCCCGCTGCCCGTGCAGCACCGGCGCATAGCGCACCTCGAGCAGCCGGCAGTTCTCCGCGTGCGCATCGAGCGCCAGCTCATACGCCGCGCGGTAGAGCGACTCCTCGGTCTGCAGCACCGACAGCGTGATGTCGAAGCCCTTCAGGTACTCCTCGAGCGACCCGTGCCGCTCGCCGATGCGCATCGCGTGCGCGAGGCCCTCCTCGGTGTCGGCGGGGAGCTTCACCTTCTGCTGCTCGGCGAGCTCCAGCATCGTCTTGAGCCGCAGCGAGCCGTCGAGGTGGCAGTGCAGGTCGCTCTTGGGGAGCGCGTGGAGCAGGGCGTCCGTGACAGGGATGTTCGGGGTCGGCATCTAGGGGGATCTAACCGATCGCGCGCATGGGGTCGAGAAATGGCGCGCGGGTCGATTCGGTGGAATCAACGCGCTGCGCCGTGCATTCTTGGAATGAAGGCAGGCGCAGGTCCGTACTTCCTTCACGGGAGGTGTCCCATGTCGCTCGGTGCCGTCGCCTTGAGGTGGATCATCTCGGCAGGTGTCACCATGGCCGCGGTCGGGCTGGTCTCGCCTGGAAACAGCGGCAACACGTTCATGCGCGCGCTCGGCGTGACGGCGATCGTGGCCTTGCTGGTCACGCCGGTCATGTACTTCTGGTTCCTGTTCATCCCGGGGATCGTGGCGCTCGTCGCTTGGTTTCTCATCTATCGCTTCGCGTACAACCTGGGCTTCCTGCACGCCTTCGTTGTCGGGATCGTGCAGGCGGCGCTGGCGTGGGGGATCGACGTCTTTCTCGTGCGCGGGCGGCTGCACTAGCTCGCTTGGAACTCCGCGGTCCCGGGGCGCAGGGAGAGTTGCGCCTCCAGGAGGCCTGCGGCACGACCGGCACCTCGCCTCCGCGAGGTGCTGGGTACTTCGTTCAACGTGGGGAGCTGCCGCGCGCTCAAGTCGGCGCAATCTCTCCCTGCGCCCCGGGACCGCTCTGGGTCCGGGCCGGTGTGGAGCCGAGACTGGAGTCTGGTGGCATTCCCCACGCCAGCGCCCCCGCCCGGGATTTGGTCCGGTTGAGGTTGGTCTGATGGGCAAGGCCGCGGACGGCTAGTTCGCTGACACGAGCCCGATCGTCAGCGGCGGGTTGTACGGCGGTGCACCGTTCTGCACGGCCTGCACGCGGATGAAGTTGATGGGCGTGTCGCTGTCCACTTGGGTGCAGCCGGTGTCGGTCGAGACCCAGTAGGTGCTCAGGGACACCGTCGAGCCATTGGCGATGAAGGGGCTGAGCGGCGCTCCGCGCAGGGGGTTCTTTGCCAGCACGCCCAGGCCGTACATGGGGCCGCCGGTGGCGGCGTTGTTCAGGATGGGGTGGGCGCAGCCGTTGTCCTCGTAGTTCAAGGTGAGGCCGTCGCCGGCGAAGGCGCCGGTGGTGGGATCGACCTGCCAGAGGGCGCCGGACTGCGGGCTGAAGACCATGAGGGACGTCGCCGAGGCGCCGGCGAGGTAGCCGACCATCGCGCCCGACTTGTCGGTGACGCCGAGCGAGGGGCCCATGCCGCCGGTCTGGCCGGGCGAGCCGGGGCTGCCGGTGTCGCCCTTGTCACCCTTCAGGCCCTGCGAGCCGGTGTCGCCCTTGTCGCCTTTGTCACCCTTGTCGCCCTTGAGGCCGACGTTGCCTTGGGCGCCGGTGTCCCCCTTGTCGCCCTTCACGCCCTGCGCGCCCGTGTCGCCTTTGTCTCCCTTGGCGCCGGTCGCGCCGGTGTCGCCCTTGGGGCCTTGCGTTCCGGTGCCCGAGGAGCACGCGCACACGAGGGACAACGCAGCGATCGCCGACAACGTCTTGAAGGGGTTCATGCGCCGACGCTAGCTGAACGACGCCGCGCCGCGGCACCCGCAAAGGCACTCGTGTACGCGATCGGAAAATCCCTGATCCCAAATGAAACGGCGCGCCCCCATTTGTAGGAAGCGCGCCGACAAGCCCAAACCCAACTCCTGCGTTTCTGCGCCTCTGCGTTGAATGATCGGCCGAGCGATCATGCCAATCGCAGCGCGAGCCCTAGAACGCGCCCGTCAAATCCCAGCGCTGGATCACGTTCCCGCTCTTGTCCTGCGCCTGCACCTCGATGGCGCGGTGTCCCTTGCCGCCCACGATGCGACCCGAGAGGAAGATCTGCGCCTCGCCGTTCAGGTCGAACTGCGGCTGGTTCTTGAGCGACTCCTTGGTCTCGTTCGAGAAGAGCTTGCCCAGCTCTGGCTCGACGCCCGCGCCGACCTCGAGCGGGTCCATCGCGACCTTCAGCGCCATGGAGCGGATGGTGTCGCCGTCCGAGATTTCGGTGGGCGCCGTCTTCTTGATGCGGCCCGAGCAGGAGGTCTCGGTGAAGTCCGTGAGCAGGAAGTAGCCCTTCTGCGCGTCGTGCTCGGTGACCATGTCGTAGCCCGACAGCTCGAAGCGCTCGCCCTTGAAGATGCCGCGGGTGTCCGGGAAGTGGCAGCTCGAGGTGTCGTTCGGCAGCGAGTTCACGAGCTTGCCCTCGACCTTGGGGAAGCGCGCCGCCAGCATGCGCGCGAGCTGGCGAGAGGCCTCCTTGATGAGCGAGGGATCAAAGTCGCCCACGACCTCGCCGGCGCCCGAGGTCTTGGTGCCCAGGAGCTTGTCGGTCAACCGGCGGGCCATGGTGCGCGCGGCGGCCTCGAGCTGATCCGCGCCGCCGATCTTCTGCGTGTCGGCCGAGGCGATCTGCGCGGTCGAGCTGTCGATGGCGCGCAGGTTCAGCGTCCACGAGCGCCCCTCACGCGCGATGGAGCCCAGGGCCAGGTAGCGCGCGCCCACGAGGTTCGCCACCTTGATCTGCACCTCGTCGCTCATCACGCCCGAGGACGCGAGCGCCTGCTCCTTCATCACCTTGGCGATCTGCGCGCGCTCGACCACCCGCAGCTTGCCGTCGTTCACCAGCGTCGCGGTGAGCAGGTCGCCGAAGTGCGCCGCCTGGTCCGAGGTCGCGCCCTCGCGCGCGTCGATGCCGGCGAAGGCGATGGTCTGGTCCTTGTTCGCTTGCGCAAACGCGGCCGGAACCGAGAGGAGGACGGCGCTGAGGGAGAGGATTCGCAGGGTGGATGAGGACATGTGTTGGATTGCCTCGCGGGAGTGCCTGATTGCATACCGAAGGGCCAGCGCCGGGCGCAAGCGGCCACGACCTAATACACGGTCCGGGCGTGACGATCATCACGCCGCGCCCGAGACACAAGACCGCGACTTTGGCCCCGCGTCCAAGTTCTTGACCATCTCTCAAGGCGGGTGCTAGCGATCGTGCGCCGTCCACCACATCAAACCACCCCGCACTCGAGGGCACCCCTTCATGCGCTCTTCTCTCGCCACCAGACTCTCGGGTCTCGCCGTGCTCGGCCTCTCGCTCGCGTGCGGGACGGTCACCGTGCGGGTCCCTGTGATGCGCCCGGCCGAGATCAACATGGCCGCGTATCGCACCGTCGCCATCGGCCAGATCAGCCAGCACGGCTACGGCGGCAACTCGGGCCAGCTCGCGGGCATGGTGGAGCAGGCGCTCTTCGACTCCGGCCGCTTCGACGTGCTCGACCGCACGCACATGGACCAGGTGATGCGCGAATTGCGCCTCTCGGCCAGTGACCTCGCCGACTCGTCCAAGGCCGCGCAGCTCGGCAAGCTCGTCACCGCCGGCGCGCTCGTCTACGGCGAGGCCGACGACCGCTACACGGAGAACACGAAGGAAGACAAGTACCAGGACAAGGACAAGAACAACCACATCACCTACACGATCCGCGGCGAGGCCTTGATCCGCGCCACCTTCAAGATCACGGACGTGTCGACGGGCAAGCTGCTCATCACCAAGACCTACGAGGAGCGCCGCTCGGACCAGAACTCGGCCACCGACAAGCGGCCCGAGGGTCTGGACAAGGAGCGCATGTTCCAGGGCGCCCGCCAGGCCATCGTCGAGCGCTTCATGAAGGCGATCGCGCCGCACAAGGAGTTCGCCAACGCCAACTTCCAGAAGGACGGCGACATCCCGCAGCTCGAGGGTGGCATCGGCTACGCCGAGCGCGGCGACTGGAAGAAGGCGCAGGACACGTTCCAGGCGGCCATCAGCGCGGCCGAGAACAACGCCAAGATCGGCAGCAAGACGCTCGCCAAGGCCTACTTCAACCTCGGCCTCGCCTTCGAGTACGCGGGCGACTACGACAAGGCGCAGAAGATGATCGAGAAGGCGTCGGATCTCTCCAATGATCCCGACTACTTGCACGAGATCGACAACGTCCGTCAGCTCCAGGCCGACCAGAAGAAGCTGGCCGAGCAGGCGCAGCCGCCGCCGTCGAACTAGCTCGTCGCACACGCCGGGTGTGCCTGATGGGCGCGCCCGGCGGTCCGTGTGTTGAACGCAGCGCAACTGCAGCTCTTCGCAGCACGCTTTCGAAGCTCTCGGAGATCGCACATGCGTCAGGGGCTTTTCTCGGGTCGTTGGGTCGGTGCGCTCACGCTGTCGGGCTTGCTCCTCGTGGGCGCGTGCGGCACGTCTGCGCCCGCGGTGATCCGCACCTCGTCCTCGCCCAAGGAGCCGGCCTGGCTGACGCGGCCGATGCAGGAGCCGGGCTACCTCTACTTCTCGGGCACGCGCTCGGGGGCGGAGTCGCTGGAGGACGGCAAGGGCGCGGCGCTCGACATCGCGCGCGGCGAGGCGGCGAAGTTCATCGGCGTGGAGATCTCGGCCGAGCACACGGACGTGATGTCGACGGACCTGGCGAGCGATCAGGTCAAGGACACGACCAAGTCGCGCACGCAGGCGCTCATCAAGAACGCCACCTTGGCCGACGAATATTGGGTCAAGTACTCGCGCCAGGCGGGCGCGACGACGATCGACAAGTTCGACGTGTCGGTGCTGATCAAGCTCTCCAAGGCGGATCTGGAGGCCGAGCAGAAGCGCCAGGAGGGCGAGACGAAGGCGGCGGTGAACCAGGGCATCGAGCGCCTGCACGAGGGCGACGCCAAGGAGAAGGCGGGCGACATCCTGGGCGCGTTCGTGCGCTACCGCGACGTGGTGAACAGCCTGAAGGGCCTCGCCTCGAACGTCGACTCCGGCGACGCGATGTGGAAGAACTCGGGTCAAGTGCGGCAGGCGGCGCAGGAGATGATGCAGCGGGCTCAAGCCAAGGCCAGGCGCGTGATCCTCGTCGGGCCCGAGTGGGCTGTGGGCCCCATCACACAGGGACTTTCGAAGATCGGCTATACCGCGAGCGTGCCCCCGAACCTGACCGAGCAGGACGCGCTCAAGCAGGCGCAATCGCAGGGGATCTTGTACGTGGTGGTCGCGCGTGCGACCTCCACTCCTGGCGGGCCGGTGTTCAACCAAGTGGCCGCTAGTGCCTCGCTGGATGTCAGAGCACTTGAGAGCCAGGGCGGCGCGACGGTGGCCTCCTCACAGAAGACGTCCAAGGGTGTGGGCCGGACTCCGGATGCGGCCCGGGCGGAGGCGGCCAAGGACGCAGGCGTGGGCGCGGGGGCCGAGGTGGCCAACGCGCTGAAGGCGAAGGAAGACGCCGGGATGTAGGGCGCGGGGTCGAGGCGGAAAGAAGCCCCGCCGCGGTGGCGAATCTGAGGTAGAGTTTTCGGCAACTGGCAAGGACTGAACAGACTGCGGAGGCTTGACGCCGCCGCGCAACGGAGGATGGGAACGTGAAGAAACTGATCCTGAGTGTGATGGCGGCGGTCGCGTTCGCGGCCTGTGGTGACAGCAAGCCCCAGATGTCCAACCAGAACCTGCACGCGGGCGCCCCGGACTGGGTGAACAAGGGCTCCGGCGCGTTCGGCGGCGAGAAGGGCCGCGTGTTCTACGGCGTCGGCATCGCGTCCGGCATCCGCAACGCGGCCATGCGCCGCTCGTCGTCCGATTCGCGCGCCCGCGCTGAAATCGCGAAGACGCTCGACACCTACGTGTCGGTCCTCAACAAGGACTACATGGCGTCGACCACCGCGGGCGACATGAGCGCCTCGTCGGAAGAGCAGCACGTGTCGCAGGCCTTGAAGACCTACAGCCAGATGCAGCTCTCGGGCGTCGTCATCGTCGACCACTGGGTCGAGAACGACGGCACCGAGTACTCGCTCGCGCAGCTCGACATGCAGGCCTTCAAGGACGGCATGGACAAGATGAAGGAGCTCAACGCCGCGGTGCGCGACCAGGTCCGCGCCAACGCCGAGAAGGCCTTCGACGAGCTGAACGCCGAGGAGGCCAAGCACTCCCAGTAGCCCGGGAGATCGCTGGTTTCTGTCGGGAATTCACGCGCCGGCCAGGATCCCCCTGGTCGGCGCGTTTGTTTTGTGCTTCCGATCCTCCAAAAGCCCGCAAAGACAGCCATGACCACTCGGAAGATCCTCTCGCTGCCGCTCGCCTCGCTGTTCGCCCTGGCCCTCCTCGGGACCGCTTCGTGCGGGACCACCGAGAAGCAGGTGAAGCTCAACCGCTGGGGCAAGCCGATCCCCGAGCACCCGCAGCCGCCGCCCAAGTGGATCGCCAACCCGCCCAAGTCGAGCCACGCGGCGATGTTCGCGATGGGCTACTCGGGGCCGACGTTCTGGCCGCAGGACGCGATTAACAACGCCTCGGAGGACGCGCGCGGGAAGCTGGCGCTGTCGCTCTCGTCGAACGCGGAGAGCTACCGGCAGGAGGTGCAGACCTCGGGCGGGCACGCGAGCGCGCTGGACCTGACCAAGGAGGCCACCGACCTCGTGATGCAGAACTCGCGCATCGAGAGCCAGTGGGTGGACGAGGCGGGGCAGTTGGGCGAGGCGGGCGGCGTGTACGCGCTGGCCTCGATCACGCTCTCCGGGGACCGCAAGGAGCGCGCGATCGACGGGCCGGACAAGAACAACAAGATGCCGGGCTGGCTCGACCGCTTGCCGTCGTCGACGGGCAAGCTGTACGCGGCGGGCTACTCGGGGCCGACGTTCCGGCCGGACGATGCGATGCAGTACGCGGGCGACCAGGCGGTGACGAACCTGGCGTCGGCCTTGCGCTCGCGCGTGCAGGCGTACGAGCTCCTCGTGCAGACGCAGACGGGGATGAGCGTCGACGACTTCTCGCACACGGCCAACCCGGACCAGGAGTTCCTGGAGCTGGTGAAGAAGAACGCGCGCATCGAGCAGGTGTGGGTGGACGAGGACGGGAACCGGCCGGGTGACCCGCCGGGCGCGGTGTGGGCGCTCGCGGGCATCGAGGTGCAGAGCGGGAAGGGCGGGTATCAGCGCGTGGACAATGAGGCCACGGGGCCGGCGCTGGATCCGCACGGGAACGCGGGGCCGGAGCCGAAGAAGGCCGCGCAGACGGCGCCCGCGCAGGGGCCGGCGCAGGGTCAACCTGGGCCGGCGCAGAAGGCTCCCGCTCAGCAGACCCCGACGCAACAGGCGCCCGTGCAGGATCAGGCGCAGGCTCCGGCGCCCACTGGGGCCGCGCCGTCGCAGGCGCCCGCGCCGAAGTAGATCCTTTAAGCCAGCCGGGCCGCGAGGAGCAGCGCGCTCACCATCGGCGCCGCGTTGGCCTTGCCTTGGCCCGCGAGCGTGTCCGCCGTGCCGTGATCGGGGCTCGTGCGCGCGTACGGGAGGCCGAGCGTGACGTTCACGGTCTCCTCGAAGTCGAGCAGCTTGGCGGGGATGAGGCCCTGGTCGTGGTAGAGCGCGACCACGGCGTCGAAGTGGCCCTTCACGGCCTGCGGATAGAGGCCGTCAGCCGGGTGCGGGCCCGAGGCGGCGATGCCCTCGGCCTTGGCGCTCTGGATCGCGGGCGTGATCACGCGCGCTTCGTCGTGACCGAAGAGGCCGCCGTCGCCGGCGTGGGGGTTCAAGCCCAGGACGGCGATGCGCGGGGCCCCGAGCGCAAAGCGCGTGGTGAGCTCTCTGTGCACGAGGCGGATGATGCCGAGGAGGCCGTCGTGCGTCAGGCGGGCGCCGACGTCCGAGAGCGCGACGTGGTTGGTCGCGAGCGCCACCTTGAGGCGCGGGCCGGCCATCATCATGGCCACCTTCGCGCCGGCGCGTGCGGCCAGGTGCTCGGTGTGGCCGACGAAGCCTTGGATGGCGAGCGAGGTGCGGTGCTTGGAGAGCGGCGCGGTGCAGAGGGCGTCCGCAGACTT
>JAFEBC010000342.1 GCA_018266095.1 Deltaproteobacteria bacterium | reverse complement strand
GATGCCGAAGCGCGCGGCCACCTCCGAGGCGCGGAACGGCGCGTGCGTGCGGGCATAGCGCGACACGAGATCGCCGAGCGGATCGTCCACGGCCTGCATCAGCATCTGCGAGATGCCCGGCGGCGGCACCACACCGAGCGCATCGCGCAGGCGCACCAGATCTTCCGTGGCGATCCAACGCGTCTCTTTCGCAAGCTGCACCTGGGCCGCGCGCTGCGTGCGCTGCAGCTCCTCGAGCCACACCGCGAGCTGCTTCTTCGCGGGCCCGACACGCGCCTCCAGCTCGCTCTGCGAGAGGTCGCCGAGCGTCAGCAGCAGATCGTGCAGGCCGTCGGCGCTCTTGGGCGGGTGCCGCGCGTCGAGCCGCTGCGCCTGCTGCTCGAAGTCGAAGATGGCCTGCGGATCGAGCAGCTCGCGCAGCTCGGCCTCGCCCAGCAGTTCGCGCAGTTGCGCCTGGTCCACCGAGAGCGCCTGCGCGCGGCGCTCGGCCAGGGGCGCGTCGCCGTCGTAGATGAAGTTGGCGACGTAGCTGAAGAGCAGCGAGGCCGCGAACGGCGAGGGCTTGGTGGAGTCGACGGTCACGACGCGCAGCCGGCGATCGGCCACGCGCTTGAGGATGTCCACGAGGCCCGGCAGGTCGAACACGTCGCGCAGGCACTCGCGGTACGTCTCGAGCAGGATGGGGAAGCTCGGGTAGCGCTGCGCCACCGAGAGCAGATCCGCGGCCCGCTTGCGCGTGTGCCAGAGCGGACTGCGCTGGCCCGGACGGCGCCGCGGCAACAGGAGCGCACGGCCCGCGTTCTCGCGGAAGCGCGCGGCGAAGAGCGCGCTCTGGCCGAGCGAGCGCACGACCAGGTCCTCGATCTCCTCCGGCGTGGGCAGGAACCACTCGGTCTGCGGCGGCGTCTCGCTCTCGGGGAAGCGGAAGACCATGCCCTCGTTCGTCCACAGGTGCTCGACGGTGAGCCCGTGCTCGTCGCGCAGCCGGCCCACGACCGCGGTGGCCCACGGCGCATGCACGCGCGCGCCGAACGGCGTCAAGACGCACACGCGGAAGTCGCCGATCTCGTCCACGCAGCGCTCGATCACGAGGGCCTGATCGCTCGGCACCTCGCCCGTGGCCTGCTGCTGCTCGTGCAGGTACGCGAGCAGGTTCTTGGCCGCCCGCTCGTCGAGGCCGTGCTCCTTCATCAGCCGCTTCTGCGCGGCCTCGGGCTTCGCTCGCACCAATTCACGCGACAATTTCCCCACGCGCTCGCCGAACTCCAGCGGGCGCCCGAGGTTGTCGCCCTTCCAGAACGGCATCTTCCCGGGCACGCCGGGCGCGGGGCTCACGTTGACGCGGTCGTGCGTGATCTCCTCGATGCGCCAGCTCGAAGCGCCCAGGACGAACACGTCGCCCACACGGCTCTCGAAGACCATCTCCTCGTCGAGCTCGCCCACGCGGCGCGAGCTGCCGTCACCCGCGAGAAACACTCCGAACAATCCGCGGTCCGGAATCGTCCCCGCGTTGGCGATGGCGATGCGCGCTGCGCCATCCTTCGCGCGCACGGTGTGTCCCACCCGATCCCACACGAGGCGCGGCCGCAGCTCGGCGAACTCGTCGCTGGGATAGCGCCCCGCGAGCAGGTCGAGCACGCCCTCGAACGAGCTGCGCGGCAGGTCCGCGAACGGCGCCGCGCTGCGTGAGAGCTTGAAGAGCGCGTCCACGTCCACCGGCCCGTCGACGCACGCGGCCACGAGCTGCTGCGCGAGCACGTCGAGCGGATTGCGCGGGTAGAGCGTGACCTCGACCTCGCCGAAGGTCATGCCCTGCGCGGCCGCGGCGGCTGCGAGCAGATCCGAGCGGTGCTTGGGGAACATCACGCCGCGCGGCACGCCGCCCACTTGGTGCTTCGCTCGACCCAGCCGCTGCAGCCCGCTCGACACCGACGGCGGCGCCTCGATCTGCACCACCAGATCCACCGCGCCCATGTCGATGCCCAGCTCCAACGTCGACGTGGCCACGATGCAGCGCAGCTTCCCGCGCTTGAGCTCGTCCTCCATCTGCTGCCGCTGCTCGCGCGCCACCGACCCGTGGTGCGCGAGCGCCAATTCTTCCTGCGCCAGCTCATTCAGCGCGGCCGCGATGCGCTCGGCCAATCTGCGCGCGTTGCAGAAGATGATCGTGCTGCGGTTCTCCCGGATCAGCTCCACGAGGCGCGGATAGATCGCGGGCCAGATCGAGCGCGGATTTCCGCCTTGCTCCGAGGGCAGGTCCTCCTGCTCTCCCATGCGGCTCATGTCGTCGACCGGCACCTCCACGCGCAGCTCGATCTGCCGCTTGGTGCCCGCGTCCACGATCTCCACCGGCCGCGGCGTCCAGCCGTGCTCGCCCGGCACACCGCCGCCCAGCGCGCGCGCGATCTCATCGAGCGGACGCTGCGTCGCCGAAAGGCCGATCCGCTGCAGCGGCTTCTTGCCCTTGCGCAGCGCCTCCAGGCGCTCCAGCGAGAGGAACAAGTGCGCCCCGCGCTTCGTCCCCACCAGTGCATGGATCTCGTCCACGATCACCGTGTCCACGCTCTTCAGGCCCTCGCGCGCCCGCGAGGTGAGCATGAGGAAGAGCGACTCTGGCGTGGTGATGAGGATGTCCGGCATGGCGCGGACCATGCGCGCGCGGTCCTTCTGCGGTGTGTCGCCGGTGCGGATGCCCACCTCGGGCACGTGGACCTTCACGCCCATGCGCTCGGCCGTCAGCGCGATGCCCGCGAGCGGCGCCCGCAGGTTGCGCTCCACATCCACCGCCAGGGCCTTCAGAGGCGAGACGTACAGCACCCGACATCGGCGGTCCTGTGGGGGCGGCTCGGTGAAGAGCAGTCGGTCCAGGGCGGAAAGAAACGCTGCCAGCGTCTTGCCGGAGCCTGTCGGTGCCAGCAACAGAGTGTTGGTTCCTTGGACAATCGGCGTCCAACCGAGCGTCTGCGCGCGTGTCGGCGCCTGGAACGAGCTCTCGAACCAGGATCGCACCGGCTCATGGAAGGCATTGAGGACGTTCATGAATTCCGGCGCCCTGCGTCAGATCGGGAACAAACGGCAGGCTTCTTGCTGTTGTTCAAGGCGAAGGCGAAACAGCGGCGCGAATCGTGCGTCAGAACGACGCGGGAATCCACTGCAACAGATGCGTTCCTGAAGCATCCAAGTGTTCGGAAGGCGAAGTCGGCAGGTCAGGAAGTCGGAAGGTCGGTGCTCCAGTCCTTCAGGTCGGCAAGAGGCGTCCGAGAGATCCCTTGAACCGTAACAGGAGGAAGGCACACGGCAAGGTTGTTTGAGGCGAAGGCGCGGCCAGTTCGAGCGGCCGGTTGCGGTGAACGGTTCGGGGGAAAGGGAGTGGATCATGCGCGACCGTAGCGAATTCGACGACTTGGCGCCGCTCATCAAGATCATCCGTGCGCATCCGCCGTTCGATCGTGAGACCGAGCTGGTGGTGACGCGCAAGGCGCGCAAGGGCAACAAGCGCGCGCAGGAGCAGCTCGTCACGCACAACCTCAGCTTGGTGATCAGCGTGGCGCGCAAGTTCATGGGGCGCGGCGTGCGTCTCGAGGACCTGGTGCAGGAGGGCAACTACGGCCTCCTCAAGGCCATCGAGCACTTCGACCCCGAGAAGGGCAACCGCTTCTCGACTTACGCGGTGTGGTGGATCCGCGCGTACATCACGCGGTCGCTCAAGGACGGCCCGTCGGCCGTGCGGCGCAGCATGCCCAACGGCGGCCTGCCTCCGCGCGACATCTCGCTCGAGGAGTCGTTGGACCCCGAGGGCGAGTCGACGCACCTGGACCGCCTCAGCGATGAGGGCCCGGGGCCCGACGAGCAGCTCATGAAGGCCGAAGAGGCGATGCAGCTCCGCGACCAGCTCACCAAGGTCAGGAAGCGCATCGGCGAGCTCGGCTGGGACATCCTCAGCGAGCGGCTCACGCAAGACGAGCCGCGCACGCTGGAGGAGATCGGCAAGGACTGGGGCCTGTCACGCGAGCGCGTGCGGCAGGTCGAGAAGTCCACGCGGAACTTCCTCTCGCGCTACCTGACGGAGTTCGACGAGGCGGCGTAGGGCGAGCTCGGGCGGTGAAGTTGCCGCCCAGAAGAATTCGCGGCGGGCGTCCCGAGAACGCTCGCTGCGAGAAGTAGAAGCGGATCTGTAGAGTCGTGACGGCGGCTTGGTCTCCCTCAGGGACCAAGCCGCTGGTGTTTTGTGGGGTGAGCGTGGCTCGACTGAGGGCGCCAGAGTGAGGCGGGTGGTGAGCTCGACGGCGGCTTGGTGAGGGCGAGCGTGGGTTTGATCTTGGGGCGCTCCGGCCTGCGGCCGGAGCTTGTACGGGGGCTGCCCGCCCCCGTTCGCCCCCGTAACGCCCCCAGCCTTGGGGCGACGGTGCGCCCGGTGATTCGGCTTGGCCCACCAAGGGCGTCAATCTTCGCCGGCGAATTCCCAGGTCGTGGACAGGGCACCCCGCACGTGGCGGCTTGGCTGGTCGTTCACGTAGTTGGCGACGGCGGGGACATCTGCAAGGTCGACAGTGAATGCGCCAAATCCCGGTTGCCATTCGAATGGCGGCGAAGGTGCGAAGCGATGGTTCACGAAGTGGGACGAGGCTCCCTTGACCTCACCCACGAGCCGCGACACCGAGACCGAAGGGTGCAGGCGGGCTAGCAGATGCACGTGATCGGGCATTCCCCCGATCGCTTGCGGAACGCAGCGAAGCTGCGCTGTCCGCCCCCTGATCACCTCGAACAATTCCCCTTCGAATGCTTTGGCGATCAACGGTGTCCTCCCTGCTGTGCTCCACACCATGTGGACGTGTAGCTCAACTCGATTCTTGCCCATGCGGTTCGCCTCCAACGGATGCAATCGCTAGCACACGCCCCTGACATGGCCTGGACGCAGGTTCCGCCGGTCGTTCGGGCTTGGCTCAGCGTGCCTCGCATCGGATCCGAATTCGCGTGTGGCGAACCGATTGGATCGACGCGACCGGGCAACATGCGGCGAAGATCTTCGCCCCAGGCTGAAGCTGCTGAAGCCTGGGGCTGGTGGGAAAAAAGCCCCTGCGGGGCTTCGCTGCGACGGGATTCAATTGGCGCCAAACAGTGTCCGCGTTCGCCCGAAGCCTCGCGCAGCGAGGCTTTTGTTCCACCAGCCCCAGTCTTCAGGCTGGGGCTGGACCGCTCCGCGATGAAGCAGCCGTGTCAGTGGGCTCACCGCCGGCCCAAGGCTGGGGGCGTTACGGGGGCGGGCAGCCCCCGTACAAGCGGAGGCCGCAGGCCGCAGCGCCCCAAATCCAAATCCTCAATCTGGTTCCCTCTCCTCGCTCGTCCCCTCACTCCCCTCTTGCGCGCCATCCCCGTCCGTGGCGAATTGAACGCGTGCCCCTTCGCTCGGCCCAGCTCCTCTTTCGCGCGCCGTCGTTGGATGCTGCGGGCAGCGCTCTGGAGCGCGCGCTCAAGCGGCAGAAGGCGCCGTCGTCGGCGCGGGCGCTGCTGGTGCTTCAAGTCGATGACTGGTGTGCGCTGGTCGAGCCGGGCGGCAAGGTCGACGGCGGGCTCGCGCGGCTCGTGTCGGATGTGCTGGGCGGGCTCGTGCTGGCGGTGGAGCTCGACGAGAGCCAGTTCTCGCTGCGGCTGCGGCGCTACGAGCAGGGCGAGCCGAAGGACGAGCTGAAGGAGCCGGCGGAGGTCGCGCGGGCGGCGGCGGAGAGCGCGCGCGAGGGGGCGGGCGGCGCGCAGGGCACGATGCCGCTGGTGAAGGATGTCTCCAAGCTGCTCTGGGACGCGCTCAAGGCCGACAGCGTGCCGGCGTCGCTGCGCATCCTTGCGCCCGATGAGCTGACCAACCAGCTCGAGCATCCGCGCGACGCGGGCGTGCAGGGGCTGCGCGTGATGGTGGCCGAGCAGACGGTGGTCCTCTTTCCGCAGCGCGTGGTGCCGCCGGACACGAAGGAAGGCGACGAGCCGCCGGTCGAGCCGGACACGGTGGTGGTGAGCGCGGCGGGCGAGCAGCGGGCGCTGGAGGTGCGGCGGCTGCCGGGGCTGGAGCCGACCCTGGAGGCGGCGCGGGCGATCGTGGCGCTGGAGGAGACGGTCGCCAAGCGGCTGTGCCGGATGCTCGCGGGCGTGAATGACGAGCAGCGGGTGCCGCGGCCGTCGTTCACGTATCGGATGCCGCGGGCGCGCATCGAGCGCGAGCTGACGATGGAGGACTTCGCGGCGGGGCCGTCGGAGGGGACGGAGGCGCTGCTGCCGCTCCGCGAGCGGGCGCGGGCCGAGCGGCCGTGGCTTCTGCGACTGAACGATCCCGAGCGCGAGACGCCGCTGACGCACGCGGGGTTCTGCGAGCTGTGCCTGAAGGAGGTGCGCGCGGCGCTGCCGGAGGCGAAGGTGACGCGGGCGCACGGGCTGTCCTTGGAGCTCTTGCATCCGGCGGGCAACGGCGCGGTGGTGCGCGTGAACTTGTCGGCGGCGTACGAGCGGCAGCTCGTGGCCGAGCCGCCCGTCGAGGATCCGGCGGGGCCGGCGATCGAGGCGGCGAAGAATCTGCTCGCGCTGCCGTGTCCGCCGGTGAGCGAGTGGCCGCGCGAGACCGTGCTGGCGGGGCTGTTGCCGACGGTGTTGCACCTGTCGGAGGCGTCGGGGCGCGCGTCGGAGCCGCTGGGCGGGCTCATCTGCTCGGCCTTGCTCTGTGACGACGGGGACCGCGTGCTGCCGGTGTTCGAGAACGATCTGGAGGCGCAGGGCATCCCGTTCGACGAGGCGCTGGCGCGGGCCATCGACAACGTGGACGCGCTGACGCTGCATGCGCCGCGCGGGCTCTTGTGGTTCGACACCGAGAACGGGCGCGTGGCGGTGACCGACTTCGACGATCCGGCGGGCGCGGGGCGCCTCTTGTCGCCGCTGTTCCGCTCGCTGCTCGATCAGATCGTGGGCGGCACGGTGTGGGCGGCGGTGCCCACGCGCGACTCGCTCATCGCCTGCGATCCCGAGCTCGAGGAGGCGGCGCGCTGGCTGCGCGAGGAGGCGGCGCTGCGGCACAAGGAGGGCGCGTTCCCCATCGATGTCGGCGTCTGGGACATCTCGGAGACGGACCTGATTCCTGTGGCCGATGATCCGCTGGCGGCGGTCAAGCCTCTCGAAGACGACGCACCCACCTCGTAGCACCCGGCCTCATCGGTCGAGTGGACGACGGATGGTTCAGGAGTGGCCGCGCGCGCGCATTCGT
>JAFEBC010000341.1 GCA_018266095.1 Deltaproteobacteria bacterium | reverse complement strand
TGCTTGACCCGGTCGGTGACGAGCCCCGCCGAGACGTTCACGCTGTTGAGCACGTTGCCCACGTTGTGCAGCACGCCCGTCGCCACGTCCGCCATGCCCGCGAGCCGCGACGCGCGCACCAGCTCCTGCTGCGTCTTGGCCAGCTTGTCCAGGCTCTCGCCCAGGCGCTCGTTCGCCTGCGACAGCTCGTGGGTGCGCTCGGCCACGCGCCGGTCCAGGGAGGCGTTGAGCGCGGTCAGATCCTCCTTCAGCCGCGTGAGGTCGCGGTTGGTCGCGCGCAGGCTCACGATGTCCTGCCCGATGCGCCGGACCGCGATGAGGCACACGATCACCCCGAACGCCACCACCAGGATGGAGAACAGCCGCGCAGAGGTGCGCATGATCGCCGCGCGCCGCACCGACTCGCGCACGAGGCCCGAGACCTGATGCTGCAACAGCTCCGCGTCCGTCTCCACCTGCTGCGCCGCGTGCTGGCTCGCGTCGCGCACCGAGGCCGCCCGCGCTGCCTCCGCGATCACGCGCCGCCGCAGGCCCACGAGGCTGTTGTCGAGCTTCTCGTCCATCACCTGGGGCGCGATCTCGACGAACTGCCGCGCGATGCCCTGCGTGCGCAGCAGCTCCTCCGACTTGGGCCCCAGCACCGTCTCCAGCGCCGCCAGCGTCCGCAGGATGCGTCCCTTGCTCTGCGGCAGCTCGTTGGCCGCCATCGCGTTCACCATGTCGCTGGTCGACGCCATGTCGATGCGCGACACGAGCCACCCGAACGCCAGCATCTCCGTCGAGAGATCGACCGTGAGCTGCCGGGCCAGCCGCGCCTGCCCCATCTGGCCGTGCACCACCGCGCTCGCCGGCACCGCGCCGTGCCCCGACGCGGTCAGCATCTGGCGCAGGAACACCACGTACTGCAGCCGCAGCATGCCGTTCACGGCCTGGGCCTCGTCGACCAGGCCCTTGATGTTCTTCTCGGTGACCTCGAGCTCGAGCTCGAAGGCCGCCTGCAAGCGGTGCCGCTGCTCGATCGCGGTGAAGAGCGCGTCGTCGGCCGCGAGGAAGCCGTCGACGTGCCCCTCGAGCTGCCCCAGCTCTCCCTGCGGCTCCTGCCCGCTCTGCGCCAGGTCGCGCACGATGGCCCGGCTCGCGTCCAGGAGCTGACCCTCGACCAGCGTGCGGTCGCGCAGCGGCTCCAGCTCCTCGAGCCGCACCGTCGACGAGATCTGCCCCTGCCGGTGGAACGCGCCCTCCAGGGCCGTCGCCAGGCCGGTGATGCGCTCCTCGGCCGGCAGCGCCTGCTCCGCGAGCTGCTGCTGCGTGCTGTCGAGCCCGCGCTGGACCCAGACGAGCGTCACCACCAGGAGCACGAACAGGCCGCCCCCGAACATGCCCAGCAGGATGAGGTTGTCCTCGAGCGAGCCGGTGCCGCGCAGCGCCCTGCGCGCCCGCGTCAGCGTCCCGGTGAAGAGGGAGAGCAGATAGGGCAGGATCATCCGACGCGCCCTCCGACGACAGCGTCCTTCCAGGTGCGCAGCGCCCGGAACTTGCCGGCGCGCACGATGGTCGGCCACACGTCCTCGCTGAGCTCGTGATCGGTGGGCGAGATCCAGAACTGCGTCCCGAGGCCGAGCTCGATCTTGCCGGTCCCCTCGAACGCGTCGATGAACTGGTCCGCGGTGAGGTCGGGCGGCCCCAGGCGCAGCCCCTCGCAGAACGCCTTCGCGGCCAGGAAGCCCTCCAGCACCACGTACGACCGCTGCTCGGCCTTCACCCGCTCGCGGAACTCGGCCACGCCCGGCAGGTCGCTGTCGATGGGCGGCACCACCTGCGTCACGATCACGCCCTCGGCGTCCTTCGCGCCCAGCTCGTCCAGCAGCGCGTCGGCGTTCACGAAGCTCACGTTCACGAACAGCCCGCGATACCCGTACTTGCGCATCAGCTTGATGAACTTCGCGCACGGCTTGACCGCGCCGACCATGATGACGGCCTTCGGGCTCACGCTCGGGTCGAGCATCTGCGCCACCGCGCCCTCGACGTCGACGGTGTTGCGCGTGTAGCGCCCGTGGAGCTGCCGCTCCGGATCGCTCACGCCGATGGCCCGCAGCGCCTTCATGCCGCCCGCGAACCCGGCGTCGCCGTACGCGTCGTTCTGCGTGAAGAAGGCGATCTCGCTCGGCTTGATGCCCGCCTCGCGCGTGAGCCCGCGCACCATCTCCTGCGTCTCCAGCGCGTAGCTCGCGCGGAAGTTGATCACGTAGCGGTCGGGCGGCGACTTGCGCAGCAGCCCCTCGCCCGTGTACGCGCCGAAGAAGGGCACGTGCTGCGCCTGGATGATGGGCACCACCACCGCGGCCGTCGGCGTCCCGGTGTTGCCCAGGAGCGCGAACACCTTCTCGTCGTCGAGGAGCTTGTGCACGTTGCGCGCGGCCTGCGCCGGCTCGTAGCCGTCGTCGAGCGGGATGAGCCGCAGCTTGCGCCCGTGGATCCCGCCCCGCTCATTCACGAGCTGGAAGTAGGCCTCGACGCCGCTGCGCATCCCCTGGCCCACGCTCTTGGCCGGCCCCGACAGCGCCGCCGACATGCCGACCCGCAGCTCCGCGGTCGCCTGCGCGCGCGTCGACGGCGAGATCGCCCAGCCCGCGAGCACGATGGCAACGAAACAAGACCTCGGCATCCCACGCCTCGTGACGCACCCAAGGCCCGCAGCGCGCGGGCATGTGGCGTCACCCCGAAGATCGGGCGCGGACTGGTCAAACTTGAGGTTGGGATCGAAACGGCCTGCGCAGAGGTGCGCGAAGGTCCTACGCCGCCGGATACCCGACCATGCGGCCGGCCTCGGCGTCCCACAGCTTCAGCCTGAAGCAGGCCGCGATCGAGCTCGGCGAGAGCGTCGTCTTTCCGGGCGATTGCAGCTCCGGCAGCGCCGCCATCGCCTCCGGCAGCCGGTAGAACGGGATGCCCGGATTGAGATGGTGCACGTGGTGGTAGCCGATGTTCGCCGTGAACCAGGCCAGCACCGGCCCCAGCTCCATGTAGCTCGACGAGTGCAGCGCGGCGCGATCGTACGACCAGGTTTCACGCGGCTGGATCTCGAGCTCCGGATAGTTGTGCTGCGCGTAGAAGAGGTACGCGCCCACGGCGCAGGCGAAGTAGTGCGGCAGGAAGACGGCCCAGAACCATACGCCGAACCCGACCTTCAGGCTCACCGCCACCGCCAGCCCCACGACCACGAACGCCGCCAGGAGCGAGTCCCAGCGCTTGCGCGGTGAGCGCTTGAACGACAGCACGCACATCTCCAGGAAGAACGCCGTGAAGTACGCGTTGACCACCGTGATCGGGTGCCGCGTGAACGCATACTGCCAGCGCTGCCACGGGCTCGCCGACTTCCACCACGCGAGCGTCATGGTGGGGAAGCTGCCGATGTGCGAGCCCACCAGCTTGGCCG
>JAFEBC010000340.1 GCA_018266095.1 Deltaproteobacteria bacterium | reverse complement strand
TTGCGGCTGCAGGAGAAGGACCGTGTCGTCGAGGGCGAATTGCTCCCGCGCGAATTGGTGCACGCGCGCTTCGGACCTGCGCCCGGTGAGCGCGAGTGGTGCGACACCGAAGTCCTCAAGAGCCTGAAGCGCCGCTCGCTCGCGCGCCTGCGCAAGCAAGTGGAGCCGGTCGATCCCGCGGCGCTCTCGCGCTTCGCGCTCGAGTGGCAGGGCCTGACCGCGCCGCGACGTGGGCTCGACGCGCTGCTCACGGCCATCGAGCAGCTCGAGGGCGCGCCCATCCCGGCCTCGGCGCTCGACGAGGTGCTGCGCGCGCGCGTGTCGACGTACAAGCCGGCCGATCTGGATCTGCTCTGCGCGCAGGGCGAGGTCATGTGGCGCGGGCTCGCGCCGATCGGCAGCCGCGATGGCCGGCTCGCGCTCTATCTGACCGACCACCTGCGCACGCTCGCGCCCGTGCCCGCGCCGCACGAGGGCGACTTGCACGAGAAGATCCGCGCGTCCTTGAAGCAGCGGGGCGCGAGCTTCTTCAGCGACCTGCAGACCGAGCTCTCCGTGCTGGCGAGCGAGCTGCTCGAGGCGCTCTGGGATCTCGTGTGGACGGGCGAGCTCACCAACGACACGCTGCAAGCCCTGCGCAACCGCACGCAGCCCGCGGAGAAGGATCGCCGCGATCCGCGCACGCGAGGCTTTCGCTCCCGCCGCGCCGCGCCTCCCGGGAGCGAAGGCCGCTGGTCGCTCTTGCCGGGCCCGCAAGGCACGCCCACCTCGCGCTCGATGGCGCTGGCGCAGTCGCTGCTCCTGCGGCACGGCGTGCTCTCGCGCGAGGCCGTGCACGCCGAGGGCATCGCGGGCGGATTCGCGGCTGTGTACGAGGTGCTCAAGACGATGGAAGAGAGCGCCCGCGCGCGCCGCGGGTACTTCGTGGCCGGCATGGGCGCGATGCAGTTCGCGTTGCCGGGCGCCGAGGAGCGCCTGCGCGCGCTGCGCGAGGTGGACGAGGAGACGAGCCGCACGCTCCTCCTTCCCGCGACCGATCCGGCGAACGTGTACGGCGCCACCTTGCCTTGGCCAGAGACTGCGGGCGCGCGTCCGCAGCGGGCGGCGGGCGCCGAGGTGATCCAGCGCGATGGCCGCCTCATCGGGTGGCTCTCGCACGGGAGCCTGCTCACGTTCCTCGCGCCCGACGAGCCTGCGCGCGGTCACGATCTCCGCGGCCTCGTGCAGGTGCTCAAGCATCGCGTGGACGACGGGCACCGGCGCGCGGTGCTGATCACGCGCATCGACGGCGCAGAGGCGCACAGAAGTCCGCTCGCGCAGGCCTTCGGTGACGCCGGGTTCTCGGTGGGACAAAAGGGCCTCCTGCACCGGCAGCCGCTGGGCGCGCGCTTCGCCGACGCGCCTGCTGGGCCCGTGGCCGACGACTCCTTCGCCGACGAGTCCCTCGACGACACCGGCGAGACGCCTCCCCAGCCTGGCCGCGGCGTGCTCGCGCGCTCCACACCCGCACGCCCCGCTCCTGTGCGACCCCTCTTGAACGGCCCGCTCGGCGACGGCCGCCCGCTCGCCCCGCGCGCCATGCCCAAGCTGCGTCCCACGCGCACCACCCTGCGCGGCCCGCTCGGCCCCGACCTCCCGCGCGATCCGCGCACGCCCCGCGGGAGACGCCCCTGAGGGCCGCACTGAACGCACGAACAGCTCCGACCCGCGTCCACAAGCGACCACGCGCCGCAGGGACGACCGCTTGTGTGCCTCGGCGAAATGAGACTAAGGACAGCGCGCGGCCCCGAGGTTAGTCACTGGAGGCTGCACCGCCCCAAGTTCTCGCTGCGGCGGAGGAGGAGTGCCATGGGTTCCACCATCGAAGAGCTGTTGCACGCGGGCGTGTTGCTGCGCTTCGTCGCCATCGGCGCCTACGCCAGCGCGTTCATCGGCTACGCCGCGCGCCTCGCGGTCAAGAAGCTCAAGCTCGACATGCTGGCCACGCTGCTCGCGGGCGCCGGCGTCGCTGCGCACACGGCCTATCTCGTCACCCGCTGGGTGGCCGCGGGCCGCATCGAGATCCTCGCGCGCGAGCGCACCGGCGACGTGCTCACGGCCATGGACCGCTTCTGGTTCATGATCATGCACCCGCCGTACACGAACCTCTTCGACGCGCTCAACTTCGTCGCCTGGGCGCTGATGGTCTGCTACCTCATCGTCGAGCGCCGCTGGGGCCTGCGCATCGTGGGCGCGCTGGCGGTGGCGCGGGCGCTGGTGGCCATGGGCGAGGCCGCGCTCGTCTCGGATCAGCACATCGAGCCGCTCGTGCCCGCGCTGCAGAGCTACTGGATCCTCATCCACGTGGCGATGTTGTTCGTGAGCTACTCGCTCTTCACGCTGGGCGCGGTGATGGCCCTGCTCTACCTCGTGAAAACGGGCACCAAGAACGCCACCTTCGGCGCCGTGCAGGCCGCTGCGTCCGCGCTCTTCCTCGCGCTCATCGGCGGCGGCAAGCTGCTCTTCTCGGCCACGCTGCAGATGGCGCCGGGCTGGACGCACCAGACGCCGAGCAAGCTCACGCCGGGCAAGATGCTCGATGTGACGAGCGCGGTGCACTACATCCCCGCCGGCGCCGAGAAGGCGCTCAAGTACGTCACGCCCGTGTCCGGCGTGGGCCCGTTCCTCCTGGCGGCGATCGCGCTGTTCCTGGTCTCGGCCATCCTCTACTTCCGCGCCGTGCGCAGCGGGACCGACGCTGAGACGGTCAAGGCGCCCGCGTTCACCTTCTTCGCGCTCGGCTTCGGCGCGCTCACCGTCGGCCTCGCGCTGCTCATCTCGCGCATCGCCAGCGGCGCCGAGCTGCAGCTCACCCTGCCGCCGGGCGCAGAGCTCGCGCGCGGCGAGCACGGACCGTTCAAGCTCTCGTTCGCCTCGAACTACAGCCTGGGCCTCATCGCGCTCGTGTGGGGCACCTCGTTCGGCTACCTCTGCACGCACTTCCTGCGCGACCGCATCGCCGCGGGCCTGCCGGATCCGCGGCGCCTCGAGGAGATCACGTACAAGGTCATCATCGCGGGCTGGCCGCTGCTCACCATCGGCATCGTCATGGGCGGCATGTGGGCGAACGAGGCCTGGGGCCGCTTCTGGGGCTGGGATCCGAAGGAGACCTGGGCGCTCATCACCTGGGTCGTGTACGCGGGCTATCTGCACACGCGCATCACGCTCGGCTGGGCGGGCAAGCGGCCCGCGGCCATCGCCGTGTTCGCGTTCGCGGTGGTCGTGTTCACGTTCATGGGCGTGAACCTCGGCCTCACCGGCGACGGGCTGCACTCGTACGGCGCGGGCTAGGTCGTCAGCGCGGGTCAGGGCGTTCGCGCAGGTCAGGGCGTTCGCGCGGGTCAGGGTGTTCGCGCGGGTCAGGGTGTTCGCGCGGGCTCGGTCCGCTCGCGCTCCACTTTGCGCGGCAACACGAACGGCGCCACCGGCTCGTCCGGCGGCGGCGCAAAGAGGGCCCTCCGTTCGATCGACAGCGCGCGCAGGATCGCCTCGGCGGTCCGCACCCCGCCCAGCGCGGTCGCGAGCGTGCTCTGTCCCGGGAACACGCTGTCGCCGACCAGGAACACGCGCGGCGCGAGCAGGAGCGGCCCGAGCTGCCGGTAGTTGCCGAGGCCTGCGCGCCGGGGCGGGCCGCCCACGAGGCCGCCTGTGCGCAGCGTGAACTTCTCGAAGGTGCGCGGCGAGGCGGTCAGCTCGTGCCGCACGCGCGCGGCCCACTCGGGCAGGTGCTGCGTGAACGTGTGGCGCAGGCGCGCTTGGATCTGCTCCATCTTGGACGCCTGCTCGGGCTCGGGCAGCGCCAGGAACGGCCGCAGCCTCAGGTGGGTCGAGAGCGTGATCGTGCGCTGACCCGGACCCGCGCGCGGCCCGTCGTGGCGCCCGCTGATCGACGCGAACAGATGGTTCCCCTCGACGAGCGGCTGCGTGTCGTCGGCGATGACCTGCACGTGGTGCGCGTGCTCGGGTGCGTCCGGCGGCTCGTCGACGACCAGGTAGCGCATCACCGCGCCCCAGCCGTCCTCGAGCGGCTGCTCGTCAGCCGCTCTTGCCTGCAGGAGCCGCCGCGCATCGCCGGGCAGGAGGTTGAGCACGACCGACCGCGCGCGCACCGAGCCGCGCCGCGCGCGCACGCGATGAAGCTCCCCTTCGGACTCGATGGCCTGCACCCGATCCGCGAGCCGCACCGCGCCGCCCAGCCGCTCGACCGCGCGCAACAGGCCCCAGGCCAGCGCGCCGATGCCGCCGCGCACGTGACCTGTGCCGCGCCAGAAGTAGTCCATCGCGCCCAGCGCGAACGGCGCCTCGGCCTCGGCGGCGCTGCACTGGACCGTGATCTGACAGACGGCGTCGAGCCAGGCCACGAGCGGCGCGCAGCGCGAGAGGCAGTGCCGCTCCAGCACCTCGCCGAGCGGCCTCCCCACGAGCGGCAGCAGCGCGAGCGTCTGCCGGACCCGCCCGCCGTGCCGCACGAGCGCGCGCAGGGACAACGGCGGCAGGAGCGTTGGATCGTCGAACAGCGTCCACAGCGCGTCGGCCACGCGCCGCTGCTCGTCGAAGAACGCGCGCACCTGGCGCTCAGGCACCTCGGGCAGGGCGCAGAGCTGCTGCAGGAAGGCCTCGCGATCGCGCAGCGCGGGCAGCGTGAACCGCGGCGTGCGCAGCGTGACCACGGGGTCGAGCCAGTCGAAGGTGAGCCCGAGGTGGTGCCGCGCGTTCCAGCGGCCGAACAGCTCGCGCGGGCCGAGGCCCGAGAACAAGGTCGCGCCCGCCTCGAAGGCGAACCCGTCGCGCACGAACGTGCTCGCGCAGCCGCCCGGGAGCTTGAACGCCTCGAAGACGACGACGCGCGCGCCCTGCTCGGCCAACGCCAACGCCGCCCCGAGGCCGCCGAATCCGGCCCCGACGATGGCGCAGTCGTAGATGTCGTCGAGAGAGGAGGCGCCGCGCATGACCGTGCGCGCTGCCGGGAGCGGTCACAGCGATTCACGCGGGCCTCGCCCGCCTTGGCTGCACGTGGTCCTACAGCGCGCGGTAGAGCTGGTCGCCCAGGTTCAGCAAGTCCGGCCCGGCCTTGAGCTTGCTCGCCCAGCGCTCCGGCACCTGGTTCTTGCCGAACTTCGCGCCCAACAGCGCGCCCGCGATCGCGCCGTTCGTGTCCGTGTCTCCGCCGCGCGCCACCACCGCGAGGATGCCCTCCTCGAAGGTCGCCGCGGAGGCCAGCGCCGAGAACGCGATCTCCAGCGCCACCAGCACGAAGCCCATGTCCTTGCCGTCGACGGTGAGCTGGTCCGGCTTCTTGCTCGCGCCGCGCTCGATGACCATGCGCACGTCGTCGTGGATCTCACCGCCCGCCGAGGCCGCCCGCGAGATGGCCTCCTCGGCCTGCGTGCCGCCGCGCACGAGCAGCGCGATGGCCGTGGTCACCGCCACGCACCCGCCCACGCAGCGCGGGTCAAAGTGCGTGATCCGCGACACCTGCGACGCATCCTCGACGAGCCCCTCGAGCTGCTTCACGTGCAACAGCCCGATCGGCGCGCAGCACATCACCGAGCCGTTCCCTGCGGCCTCGCGGCCCGAGTCCTCCCACGCCAGCGCGCCCGACTGGTCCGGCGGCTCACCCGCGCGCAGGTTCTGCAGCGCCGCCTTGGTGAGATTGCCGACGTCCTTCGGGTTGCCACCGAACCAGCGCAGATAGCTCTGCGCGATGTCCACGAGATCGACCCGCCGCCGCGCGACCAGCGAGCGCAAGAGCGCCAGCGTCAGCTCGGTGTCGTCGGTCGGCTCGCCCACCTTCCACGGCCCGCCCGCGACCAGCTCCTTGGGCACGATGATCTCGGCCGCCTTCTTGAACTCGTGCGGCGCGCCGACCGACTCGCCCGCGTGCAGGCCGAGCAGCGTGCCGAGGAAGCGGTCCTTCTCGGAGAGCTGCTGTGAGGTGACCGCGTTCGGGTACTTCTTGAGGAGATTGGGATCCGGGGCCATCGAGCTCATGCGCACCTCCGCTGGAACGTCGGGCTGACAACGGTAGTACACGGCTCGCGCGCTGTCTCGTGCCGTGAAGGCCTGCCGCTCCCGGCGTGTCGGGCCCGCCCTCCCCTCACACCACGGGCCCGCCTTGCAGCGGTGCGTCAGCCGATTTCGCCCGCTCGCCCCTTGTGTAGAGGCCGCGCGCGTGGTCACGATCCGGCCCTCCAGCGCTTCGCGCGCCCACACCTCGAAGGAGCCGTGCCCATGAAGATCGCCGTCCTCACCGGCGGAGGCGACTGCCCCGGACTCAACGCCGTCATCCGCGCCGTGGTGCGCCGCGGCGAGCAGCACGCCCACGAGGTCATGGGCGTCCGCGAGGGCTGGCGCGGCCTCTGCGACCCGCCGCTGCACGAGCGCCTCACGCGCGAGAAGGTGAGCGGCATCCTGCACCTGGGCGGCACCATCCTCGGCACGAGCCGCACCAACCCGTTCAAGAAGGGCTCGCACGAGCAGGTCCTGAAGAACCTCAAGGCGCTCAACATCGGCGCGGTGATCGCCATCGGCGGCGAGGACACGCTCGGCGTCGCCACCAAGCTGCACGGGCTCGGCGTGAAGATCGTCGGCGTGCCCAAGACCATCGACAACGACCTCTCGGGGACGGATCTCACCTTCGGGTTCGACACCGCGGTCGGCATCGCCACCGAGGCCATCGACCGCCTGCACTCGACGGCCGAGTCGCACAAGCGCGTGATCGTGTGTGAAGTCATGGGCCGCCACGCGGGCTGGATCGCCACCCACTCGGGCATCGCCGGCGGCGCCGACGTCATCCTCATCCCCGAGCGGCCCATCGACGTGGACAAGGTCTGCGACCACATCACCAACCGGCACCGTACGCAGAACAAGAACTTCTCCATCGTGGTGGTGGCCGAGGGCGCGCAGCTCGGCGGTCAGGACTCGAAGGTCTCCGAGAAGCTCGACGAGTTCGGCCACGTGCGCCTGGGCGGCATCGGGCAGACGCTCGCCGACCTCATCGAGAAGAAGACCAAGTTCGAGACGCGCGTGACCGTGCTGGGCCACATCCAGCGCGGCGGCACGCCCACCTCGTTCGACCGCGTGCTGGCCACGCGCTTCGGCGTCCACGCGGCCGACATGGTGGCGCGCGGCGAGTTCGGCCAGATGGCGGCGCTGCGCGGGAACCAGATCATCAGCGTGCCGCTCGCGGAGGCCACCAAGCAGCTCAAGACCGTCGACGAGAAGTTCTTCTCGGTGGCCGAGGTCTTCTTCGGCTAGCCGCAGCGATGACGACGCCCGCGCGGTGACGCGGCCGGGCTCACGAATTCCACGAGGGCGCTGATGCAATCTCGTCGCAGCTTCTTGAAGGTGGGCCTGGGCGGCGCGGCGCTGCTCGGCTTGTCGGGCATCGGCATTGCGCTGCAGAAGTCGCGTCCGCTGCCGGTGCGCGCCGGCCGCACGCTCACGTTCTTCAGCGCCACCGAGTACGCGATCGTGGCCGCGGTCGCCGAGCGCGTCCTCGCACGCGACGTGCCGTCCGGGCTCGATCCCGCGACGGCAGGCGGCGCCATCCCCCTGGTGCCCGCCGTGCTCGCCGCCGAGTGGGCCGCGCGCCCCCAGCCTCCCGCCGTGGCCGACGTCGACGTGGCCGGCAAGATGGACGCCTTCCTCACGCCCCTCGACCCGGCGAGCAAGAAGGAGTTCAAGCAGGT
>JAFEBC010000033.1 GCA_018266095.1 Deltaproteobacteria bacterium | reverse complement strand
GTTCTGCGTGCACAGGAGCAGGCGGTCGCCCAAGGCCGCTTCGAGCTTCGCCAGCGCCACGTGCGCGGGGTTCGGCTCGCACACGAGAGCCTGCTTGCGCCGCGCCGCATAGAAGCGCCACACCAGCAGCGGGTCGCGCTCCCAGCCCTCGGGCGAGGCCACGTCCTCGACGCGGTGGTCCTCCCAGAGGCCGTTCGAATCGCGGAAGGTGCGGATGCCGCTCTCGGCGGAGATGCCGGCGCCGGTGAGGATGAAGACGCGGCTCGTCTTGGCGATGGGCAGGGGCGTGGTCATGGCGTCAGCACCTGTCCGGTCAGCGCCTGTGCTTCCCGCCGCCGCCGTGGTGTCCGCCGCCGCCGCCCGGCGCGATCCCGCCGCCCCGATGTCCACCGCCGCCACCACCGCCGCCGCCACCACCGCCACGCCGCGAGCCTCCGCCGAAGCTCCCCGGCGACTGCCGCGACGCCGCCCGGTTGCGCGCGTTCTCATGCCACTCCGGCGACCCGCGCTCCGGCCGCGTGCCCTTGTTCACGCCCGCCGCGCCACCCGAGCCCCTCCAGCCCTCGGACCCGCGACGGAACACATTCCCGCCGCGATCCGCCATCGCATCATTCGGCCCGCGGCCCAGGTGCGGACTGTGCCCCACCGGATTCGTCCGCGTGCGCGCCACGTACGCCTTCGCGCCGCCGCGCGCGTAGAGGTTCGTGTTCACCGGCCGCGCCACCGCCCGCGCGCGATAGTTGTTCACCACCGTGTAGTGGTTCACGACCACCGGCCGCCGCCAGCCGCCCGGCCCGTACCAGCCCGGCCCCCAGCCCCAGCGGCGATGCGGCCACCAGCCGTACCCGACGTGCAGGAACCCCACGTTGTACGAGTAGCCGAAGCTCCAGCCCCACCACGGGTTGTAGTGCACGTGCATGCCCCACCAGCACGGCCGCGGGTAGTAGTAGATGGGCCCGACCCACGGCCGATAGCGCCAGCCCGTGCCGTACACGACGGTGCCGTAGTACGGGTACGACCAGAGATACCCAGGCGTGTACCCGACGTAGACGACGTCAGGCGTGGCCTCGTACACCTGCACGTAGCGCACGTTGTACGCGGGACTCGAGGGCGGGATCGTCTGCACCTGCTCCGGCACCGTGTCCGCGACCACCCAGCCGCCCGTCGCCGAATCCGACACCCACCAGACGCCGTCCTTGCACAGGTAGTACTTGCCGCCGATCTTCAGCACCGACTCCGGCGTGTTCTTCGCCACCTCGACAGAGTCGCTCGCCTGCTCGAACGTGGGTGGCCCGTCGTACTTGATGGCGGGCGGCGCCGCGTTGCGCTTCACCGCGGCCGTCTGCGGGATCTGCGCGTCCATCACCGCGTCTTGCGCCTCATCGGTGCCCGACACGAACGCGAGCAGGTTCCCGCGCGGCGACTCGGGCGGAATGCGCGCGAACGAGGCCGGAAGCTGGTCACCGCGCACGAACTCCCACGGCCCGTGCTCGTTGCCGCCGCGATACCAGCGGCCCGCGAGCAGCACCCACACCTGGCCGGTGCCGACCTCGCGCAGCACGTCGCTCTCGGTGTTCTTGAGGAAGAGCAGGTCCGCGCCCACGAGCGGCTGCCAGTCGGGCTTGCCGTCGCTCACGATGAGCTCGGTGGGCTTGGTGGCCGTGAGGATCTTCGGCGGCGCCTTCACCTCCTGCGCGCCCTCGGCCTGCTCGTCGTCCTTCTTGACCTTCTCGGGGTTGACGAGCCTGCTGACCTCGCCCGGCACGGTCTCGGTGAACTTGAACGGACCCAGGGCGGAGTCGCCCACGTACCAGAACTTGCCGCCCGCCAGATAGAACTTGCCCGAGGTGTCCTTGACCACCAGCATCGGCGTGTTCGCCGCGCGCATGAGCTTGGACTTGCCGTCCGGATCCACCGGCCGCAGCTCGGGCTCGCCGTCGTAGAGCACGAGCACCGTCGGCTCCTCCACGAACACGATCTCGGGCGCGTCGTTCTTCAGCTCCGCCACCGACGCGCGCGCCTTCTCCTCGCTCTCCAGGCTCATCGTCAGCTTGTCGAGCGGGCTCGGATCCGTGCCCCAGGCCGTGAACTCCTTGTCCAGCGCGTCGCGCAGCGAAGCCTCGCGCGCATCATCGGCGCCCGGCAGCCGCAGCCGCGTCACCTGCACGGCCAGCGAGCGCACCTGGCGCGCGTCGCGATCGATGTCCACCTTGCGCTTGAGCCACAGCGCGCCGAAGACCGGATCGCCGTCGCCCTTCTTCACCGAGAACGCCGCGCGCTCAGTCAGCGTGTTGTCCTTGAGCGTCTCCGGCTGCGGTTCGTAGAGCGTGATGGTCTCGCCCGCGCCCTCGACCTGCCGCGGCCAGCCTGACGTCTCCGCACGCGCCACCGTGGGCGCAGCCAGCAGCAGCGCCAGGATGGTTCGCGTCACGAACTTCGCATGGATCGTCATGGGACACTCCTTCCGAGGAGTAGAACACCTTGGCCTGCACGGAAGTTAACGCGGGCCGTCGCGCGGAAATGCCTGAGAGGTCCGCGGGATCCGACTCGCGGCGCGTGCGATCGATCACACGAGCCCGTGCTTCTCCAGCGGCAGCTCGCGCACGCGCTGGCCCGTGAGCGCGAACACGGCGTTCACGATCGCGGGCGCCACCGGCGGCACACCAGGCTCGCCGATGCCGCCGGGCAGGCCCTCGCTCTCCACGAGGTCCACGTGGATCTTCCGCGGCGCCTCGCCGATGCGCGTGAGCTTGTACTGGTGGAAGTTGTGCTGCTCGGCCACGCCCGCCTTCATGGTCATGCCCGAGTGCAGCGCGATGCTCTGGCCGAAGATGACCGCGCCCTCCATCTGCGACCGCGCGCGCTCGTGGTTCACGACGGTGCCGGCGTCGGTGCAGATCCACACCTCGTCGACGGCGATGCGCCCGTCTGCGCGCTTGCTCACCTGCGCCACCACCGCAACGTACGTCAAGAAGCTGCGGTGCGCCGCGAGCCCCAGCGCGCGTCCCTCTTGCTTGCGCGAATCCCAGCGCGCCGCCTGCGTCACCCGCTCGACCACGTTGCGCATGCGCGCGGTGTCCACGGGATGGTCCGCGAGCTTGGCGCCATAGTTGGCGAGCTTCTCGATGCCGAGCTCGCTCAGCGACACCTTGCGCGGCGGGCCCAAGAGCTCGAGCCGCTGCGCCAGCGGATCCACGCCGCGCGCCGCCGCCAATTCGTCGATGAACGAGTTCACCGAGAACGCGTGGAACACGTTGTAGACCGAGCGCATCCACCCGATGCGCACGTGCGCGGGCGCCTCGCACGTCTCCGCGAGCACATTCGGCACCGTGAGCGGCAGGTCGGTCACGCCCTGCTGCAGATCGCCCGCGCCCGGCCGCGTCGCCGCCACGTTGAATGTCGAGCCGATGGGCGGAAACGCGGTGCGATGCCGCCACGCCGTGATGGCGCCCTTGTCATCGAGGGCCGCGGTGAGCTGCTGCGTGCTCACCGAGTGGAAGTAGTCGTGGCGCAGATCGTCCTCGCGCGTCCACTGCACGCGCACCGGCACGCCCGCGAGCTTCGACAAGAGCGCCGCCTCTGCCACGAAGTCGGCCTTCGACTTGCGCCCGAAGCCGCCGCCCAAGAGCGTCACGTGCACGGTCACTTGGAATGTCTGAAGACCCAGCGTCTTCGCCGCCACCTCGCGCGCCGTCTGCGGATCCTGGCTCGCCGTCCAGAGCTCGCAGTGCTTCTCGGTGACGTGCGCGAGCGTCGCGGGCGGCTCCATCGTGGCGTGCGCGAGGTGCGGCAGGTGGTACTCGGCCTGCACGACCTTCGCGGCCTTGCCGAGCGCGCCCTCGGCGTCGCCCACCTTGCGCGCCACCGTGCCCGCGCTGCTCACCGACTTGGACAGCTCGTCCTTGTACGTCTGCGAGTCGTAGCTCGCGTTCTTGCCGAGGTCCCACTCGAGCGCGAGCGCCTTCGCGCCCCGCATCGCCGCCCAGGTGTTCTCGGCCAGCACGGCCACGCCGCCCCACGGCTGGAACACGTACGGGGGCGTCGGCGCCGGGATCTCCAGCACCTGCTTCACGCCCGGGAGGGCCAGCGCGCGCGTGGCGTCGAACTTCACCAGCTTGCCGCCCACGACCGGCGGCCGCGCGATGACCGCGATCAGCATCCCCGGCACCTTCACGTCGGCCGCGAAGACGGCCGTGCCGTTCACGATCGCGGGCGCGTCGATCACCGGCAGCGACTGCTCGGCGAGGTGCAGGTCCTTCCACGCGAGGAGCTTGACGCTCTCCGGCTTGGGCACCGGCAGCTTGCCCGCATCGTCCGCGAGCTCTGCGAACGTGAGCGCGCGCGCGTCGCCCGCGTGCAGCACCTTGGACTTCTCGGTGTGACAGCTCTCCGGCGCGACCTTCCAGCGCCTGGCCGCCGCGGCGACGAGCATGGTGCGCGCGACCGCCGCGATCTGCCGCAGCTCCACGAAGGCGTTGCGGATGCTGCTCGAGCCGTCCGTGTTCTGGTCGCCGAAGAGCGGATCGCCCGGCGCCTGCTCGATGGTGACGTGCGCCATGTCCGCGCCCAGCTCGGCCGCGAGCAGCGCCGGGATGGTCGAGCGCACGCCCTGCCCCATCTCCGAGCGGTGGCACATGATCACGATCTTGCCGTCGCTGCCCACGTGGATGAACACGTTCGGCGTGAAGCCCGGCGGCGGCTTGTCCACGCGCGGCGCCTCGGACTTCGCGGCCTTGTCCTTCTCGTCCTTCGCGTCCGCCTCGCGGGGGAGCACGGTGAGCACGAGGCCACCCAGCGCAGTCTGTCCCAGCGCGCCCAGGAACCCTCGCCGCGAGAGCGCGCCCGTCATCGCGAGCCCTCCTCGATCCCGGCGGCCTGCTTCACCGCGGCGCGGATGCGCGTGTACGTCCCGCAGCGGCACAGGTTGCCCGCGAGCGAGCGATCGATCTCCTCGTCGCTGGGCTTGGGCACGTTCGCGAGCAGGCACGCGGCCGTCATGATCTGTCCCGCCTGGCAGAACCCGCACTGCGGGACGCCCTGCTCGCACCAGGCCTTCTGCAAGGGGTGCGAGCCGTCCTTCGAGAGGCCCTCGATCGTCGTCACTGCGCGGCCCTCGCAGCGGCGCATCGGCGTCACGCACGCGCGCACCGCCTCGCCGTCGAGGTGCACGGTGCACGCGCCGCACAGGGCCTCGCCGCAGCCGTACTTGGTGCCCGTGAGACCCGCGACGTCGCGCAGCGCCCAGAGCAGCGGCATCTCCGGATCGACCTCCAGCGCGCGCTCCTCGCCATTGATGCGCAGCTTGATCACCGCACGGCTCCTTCCGGACACGCAGCGCCAGTCTGAAGCCACGCCGCCACCAGCTTGCCGAACTGCTCCTGCGTCCCCGGCGCCGCCGCGCGCTCGTGTCCGGGTGACCAGCCCCAGGCCACCAGCGCGTCGTGTGACACGTGCTCGATCAACTGCTCGTGCGTGCGCCCGCCGTTGCGCGCGGGGTCCAGCAATTGCTCGCACAGCTCGCGCGGCGACTTTCCCTGCCAGGCCATGCTCCGCGGCGCGAGGTGCCAATTCGGCGCGCCCGGCACGCGGGCGAGCTCGAGGTTCTTGTCCTGGTGGCACGAGGTGCAGAGCAGCCCCGGCACGCCGCGATCGTCCTTGCCGCGCGCGACCGGCGGATCGTGGACATGTCCAGCATCTTGCAGCGGCGAGTCGCCGTTCGGGTGGCAGTTCACGCAGCGCGGGTGCAGGAAGACCTTGGTGGCCTCGCTGAACAGCGCCGCCGACCGCGCGGCAGGCTCCGGGATCGACGCGAACGCCTCCACGCTGCGCAGCGCGTCAGGAGACCCCGGACCCAAGGTCTGTGTGGGGCCCGTCCCCGCCGCCGGAGGCGACCTGCAAGCCCACAGAGAGAGCGACATCGCGACCAGCATCGCGCAGCGCATGGGCGGGCAGTTTGGGCCCGCGCCGCGCCGCAAGCAAGGCCCCCGGGGCCGGGAATGCCACGCGAGCCAACGATGTTGTTTGAACACCAGCCTGGTCGTCCCACGCCGGTCCGCCTCGCCCGTCCACCCAAGAGCGTCCATGAAGCTGCGCCTCGCCCTCCTCCTCGTGCTGCTCAACATCGTCGTCGTCGCCTGGCGCGTCCACGCGCACCCGGATCCCGCGCCTCCAACGGCGGCCACCACCGACGATCTCGCCCTGCGCGCCTGCGCGCTCGACTACATCGAGGGCTGGTACACCGGCGACGCCGCCCGCATGGAGCGCGCGCTGCACCCGGAGCTGGCCAAGCGCATCGTCATGACCGACACGAAGACGGGGAGGAGCACGCTGCAGCAGATGGGCGCCCTGACGCTCATCAACTCGACCCGCGCGGGCTACGGCACGAAGACGCCCGCGGACAAGCGGCGCGCGGAGGTGACGGTGCTCGATCGCTACAACCACGCGGCGGTGGTGAAGGTGATCGCGAGCGACTGGGTGGACTATCTGGAGATGGCGCAGGTCGAGGGGCAGTGGAAGATCGTGAACGTGCTGTGGGAGCTCAATCCGAAGTAGCCCTCCGGGAGCTCCCCTGGCTGGCCCGGATTGATAAACGGCGCGTGCCGCCTTACACTCTGGAGGTCGGAGTCGCAGCAAGCCGCACGGGGGAGTCTATGGACATCGTGAGAAGTGCGACCCTCTTGGTCTGCTTGGCCGCGCTCGCCTGCGGGGGCAGCAGCACGCCCCCGCCGGGCGTTCCTTCCGGTTCGATCACCATCGAGGACAGCAAGCCCTTCGTGGGAAAGCGAACCGTCCAGGTCGCGCTCCAGTCCACCAACGCCACGCTGTACCAGTTGAGCGATTCGCCCGACTTCGTGAACGTCAACTGGGCGCCAGTCGTCGCCTCGACCACGTTCACCTTCGACAGCGACGGCAGCAAGACGCTGTATGCCAAGTTCGCGAACAGCGCCGGCCTCGCGACCTCCCCGATGAGCGCGAGCGTGCTGATCGACACCGTCCCGCCCATCGGAACCGTCGCGCTCGCCAGCGGCCTCTCCTACACCTTCACGACGAACATCGACCTGACGCTCAGCTACTCCGACCCGTTCGGCTCGGGCGTCCCGGGCATGCAGATCTCCAACGACCCCTCCTTCACGGGCGCCACCTGGCAAGCGCCGTCGTCGACGCCCTCGTGGACGGTCCTCCCGGGCGAGGGCCTCAAGACCGTGTACGTCCGCTTCATGGACGGCGCCGGCAACATCAGCGCCCCCATCAGCGCGACCATCGACCTCGAGCAGCGCGTGTACACCACGCTCGCCTCCGGCCTGTCGTCGCCGCAATCACTCGTCGCCGATGACCTCGCCGCGTTCTGGATCGAGGGCGGGGCGCTCAAGGGCCTCGGCCTGCCCGGCCAGCCGGCGTTCCAGTTCAGCCAGAACGCGACGACGGGCACCATCTCGGACTGCGCCCTCGACGCGACCAGCGTCTATTGGAGTGACACGGGAGGCGTCTGGAGCGTTCCCCGCGCCGGTGGGCAACCGCGGCAACTCGCGACCACCTCGACCCAGCGCGTCTGGGTGTTCGACGACAACCTCTACTCTTGGAGTGGAGACGCGCTTCTCGCGATCCCCAAGACGGGCTTGGCGCCGGGTCAGAGCCCGACTCTGCTGGCCAGCGCTTCCTCGGGCCTGGATTGCGGCTTTGTCAGCGTCTCCGCGAGTGGGGTCCACCTGGCGATCGTCAGCTATTGCGTCCACCCTTACGACACCACTGTGTCTGTCCGTCCCGATGGGAGCACCTCCTCCTATTCGTTCTCCGGGCTCGATCCGCAGTTCCGCGGCGACACACTGTATTGGATCGATCAGGTCCAAGGCGTCTTGCGACGGGGCGCGGACGGGGTCGGTCACCCCGACGCGGTCGTCCCGGCGCCGGTCGCGGACCTGCGGGTGACGGCCGACACTGTGGGCTGGACGGTGCCCCTGGACGTGAATTCGGTCGACCTCTTCAAGACGAGGGGGACTGAAGCTCCGTATGCGATCGCGCGCAAGCAAGACCTGTCCTCGTTCGCGCTCACGGGCTCGAGCGTCCTCTGGCTCACGCGGGGAGCGAACGCGTCGTTGATGCTGTGGAAGGCGCCCTAGCCGCAGTCGCAGAGCTTCAACGGACCCGCTCACTTCGCCTCGAGCGCTCGCGCCCGCTTGCTCCACCTGCGCAGCGTGAGGCCGATCGCCGTCAGCACGGCCACCACCACCGCCATCAGCACCAGCACGCCCACGCGCGCCGCCCGCGCCTGATCCGAATCGGCATCCCCGCCGCACACGGCGCACGCGAGCGCGGCCACTTGCGCCCGCGCCGCCACCACCGCACCCGCGCTCAGCGCCGCGCCCATCACGCGCCCTCCGGCGAGGTCATCACGGGCAACAGCAGCACCGCCAGGAACAAGATCGCCGTCAGCGCCAGCACCGCGTAGATGACCTTCTTCTCCGACACGAGGTGCATGAACACGCCCGCGACGAGCCCGCCCTTGATGGCGGCGATCGAGAGGCCCAGCGTGATCGCGAGCGGCCGCCCGAGGTGCAGCCGCGACACGCCCACGGTCACCAGCGTCAAGCACGCGAGCGCGACGAACACGGCCAGGTAGCCGCGCACCTTCACGTCGTCTGTCTGCACCGGATCGGCCATGCGCGTCCTCGACCAAGCCACAGCTACAGCTACAAGAGATACAGCGCGGGGAAGAGAAAGATCCACACCAGGTCCACGAAGTGCCAGTACAGGCCCGCGACCTCGACGCGATTGAGGAGCACCTTCGGTTCCCGCGCCCACGTGCGCCCGCCGACGATGAGCAGGCCCGCCATGACGAGGATCCCGGCGATCAAGTGCAGCGCGTGCAGACCCGTCAACGTGAAGTACAGCGCGTAGAAGTTGTCCGTCGACGGCAGCTTCCCGTGGTGGAGCTTGGCCCGGTACTCGACGGCCTTGATGCCGAGGAACACGAGGCCCAGCGCCATCGTCGCCAGCATGTACAAGCGGTGCCGCGCGAGGTTCTTCTGCTTCAAGCTCGCCCACGCCATCACCATCGTGATCGACGAGCCGATGAGCACGAGCGTGTTCACCGTGGCGAGCGGCACGTCCAGCAATTCGCTCGCGGGCACTCCCGACGGCGGCCACTGCTTCGCGCCCGAGCGCAAGAGCACGTACGTCGAGAACAGCGCGCCGAAGAGCATCACCTCGCTCGCCAAGAAGAGCCAGATGCCGAGCTTGGCGTTGGTCACGCCCGTGATCGGATGCTCCTCGTCGCGGTAGGGGATCACGTCATTCATACACTAAGCCCCTCTGCCAGCGCCGCCGCGGGTTCAGCGGCCTGCGGCGAGAAGTCAGCCGCCGCGCCCGGCACGCTGTACTCGTACGGCGCGCGGTGCACCTCGACCGGCGCCGCGAAGTTCCCGTGCGGCGGCGGCGACGGCGCGCTCCACTCCAGCGTGGTCGCACGCCACGGATTCTCCTCGACGCGCTTCCCGAACAGGCTCACGAACACGTTGATGATGAAGGGCAACTGGCACACTGCGAGGAGCCACGCACAGGTGGAGATCACGACATTGAGCGGCTGCACCGCGAGGCCGTGCGCGTACTGCGTCGGGTCGTAGAGCCGCCGCGACACGCCCATCATCCCCATGCCGAACATGGGCAGGAACACGCCGTTCAGGAACACGAACGTGCCGACGAAGTGGATGCGCCCCAAGAGCGCGTTCATCTGCTTGCCAGTCACTTTCGGATACCAGTGGTACACGCCCGCGAAGAGCGCCATCAGCGTCCCGGGCGCGACCACGTAGTGGAAGTGGCCGATCACGTAATACGTGTCGTGCAGATGGATGTCGCTCGCCGTCAGCCCGAGCGGCAGCCCCGTGAGCCCGCCGATGCCGAACATGGGCAGGAACGCGAGCGCGAACAGCATCGGCACGGTGAAGCGGATGGCCGCGCCCCACAAGGACATGAAGAGGCACGTGAGCAGGATGACGCTCGGCACCGAGATGATCATCGTGGTCGCCTGGAAGAACGTGCTCATGGCCGTGCCCATGCCGGTCATGAACATGTGGTGCGCCCAGACGATGAACGAGAGGAACCCGAGCACCACCGTGGCCTTCACCATCAGCGCGTAGCCCCAGAGCGGCTTGCGCGTGTTGTTGGCGACGATCTCGGCCACGATGCCGATGGCGGGCAGGATCAGCACGTACACTTCGGGATGCGCGAGGAACCAGAAGAGGTGCTGCCACAAGAGCGGCGAGCCGCCTCCCGCGACCTGCAGTTTGTCTCCTGAGATCACGAGGCCCGAGGGCAAGAAGAAGCTCGTGCCCGCCACGCGATCCATGAGCTGCAGCACGGCCGCGGCCTCGAGCGGCGGGAACGCGAGCAAGAGCAGGAACGCGGTCACGAGCTGCGCGTGCACGAAGAACGGCAGGCGCCAGAAGCCCATGCCCTTGGTGCGCAACTGCGCGATGGTGACGATGAAGTTCACGCTGCCGAGGAGCGAGCTGGTGATGAGGAAGATCATCGCCAAGAGCCACACGGTCTGCCCCGGACCCGCGATCACGCTCAGGGGCGCATACGCTGTCCACCCGCTCTGCGCCGCGCCACCCGGCATCGCGAACGACGCGAGCATCCCCACGCCGCCGAGGAAGAAGCTCCAGAACGAGGCCGCGTTCAGCCGCGGAAACGCCATGTCGGGCGCGCCCACCATCAGCGGCACGAGGTAGTTCCCGAAGCCGCCGACCGCGAGCGGCACCACGCCCAGGAACACCATGATGGTCCCGTGCATCGCGCCGAGCTGGTTGTAGAACTCGGGCAGCATCACGCCGTCGGACATCGCCGTGTCGGGGAAGAAGCGGCCGAGGAACGGCAGCGGCTTGCCGGGGAACGCGAGCTGCCAGCGCATCAGCATCATCAGCGAGAAGCCGAAGAGCAGGAACACCATCGCCGAGAGCGCGTACTGCAGGCCGATCACTTTGTGATCGATGGAGAAGATGTAGCGGCGGATGAAGCCCGGCTTCGCGTGCGGGACCTTCGCGGCTGCGGAGGTGGGCTGGGTGGCGTCGCTCATCGCATCCTCACTGCGCCGCCGGCGCGTTCTCGGCGAGCCACTTGTCGAAGTCCTCGGCCGTGTCCACGGTGACCATCCCGCGCATGCGGTAGTGCCCCAGGCCGCAGAGCTGCGCGCACGCGATCTCCCACGTGCCCGTCTTCACGGCGGTCCACCAGATGGGGATGCGCTGGCCCGGGATCACGTCCTGCTTCACGCGCATCACGGGAATCGAGAACGAGTGGATCACGTCCTTCGAGGTGAGCTCGACGATGACCGGCTGGTTCACGCGCAGGTGGAGCTGGTTGATGGTGGTGACGTCGTCCTTGCCCGCGGGGTCGTCCGGGTCGAGGCCGAGCGGATTGTCGGACGAGATCAGGTCCGCGCGCGTGCGGCCGAACACGCCGTCCTTGCCCGCGTAGTGGAAGTTCCACGCGTACTGCTCGGCCACCACGTGCACGTGCAGGCTCGAGGAGTCGGGCGGCGGGCTGTTCTTGTACGCGCCCCAGAGCGGCATGGAGAGGCCGAAGAGCAGCGCGACCTCCACCACCACCACGCCCACCTCGAGCCAGCTCGTGATGCGCGCGTGCGGCGGCACGTACGTCGCGGTGTGGCCTGCGCGGGCGCGGAACTTCACCAGGCAATAGAGATAGAAGGCGCCCCAGCCGACGAAGAGCACGGCCATGAACACGTGCACCGCGATGAGCAGCCGATCGATGCCCGCGCCGTGCACGGACACGTCCTCGGGGAGCTGCCAGAACTGGAGCGGATGTCCGAAGACCAGTCCGAGGGCTGACCAGAGCGCGTCCATTCGCGGCGGAGCGTACCGCAAACGCGCGCGCCAGGGAGGGACGAGTTGTCGCGCGCGCTGTTGACGCAGCGGACGGAGGCGGGGCGCTAGGGGATGGCCCGCCAGATCTCGCGCAGCGTGTAGTTGAACGTGTCGGCGATGACGATGCTGCCGTTGGGCGCGAAGGCCACCGCGTGCGGCTGGTTCAAGCCTACGAACGCGGACGGCCCGTCTGCGCCATTCGAGCCCGTCTGCGTGGCGTAGCCCGCGACCGTGGTCATGGTGGCCGACGTGGTGAGGTCGGACAGCACGCGCACGCGATGCGAGAACGGGTCGGTCAGGTAGAGCTTGCCGTCGGGGCCGAACTTCAGGTCGCCGGGCATGAAGTACTGGCTCGTGGCGGCGCCGTCGCCCGTGTACTGGAAGCGATCGTAGATGCCGGCGAGGTGCGTGTACGCGGGCGCGGGTGTGGCGGCGGGGTCGAAGGAGAACAACTGGAAGACGTACGAGCCCAGGCCCGCGGACATGACCGCCGTGCCGTCCGGGCCGAAGGCGATCTTGCACGCCGACTGCGCGCAGCTCGCGCCGCCGCCGGGCATGGCGCCGGGCGGGATCCAAGTGTCGATGATGCCGGAGCTGAGGTTCACGCGGCGGATCCAGGTGCTGCTGCCGTCGTAGCTGCTCACGTAGAGGTATGCGCCGGTGGGATCGAGCGTGATGTGCTCGGAGTGGGCGATGGTGGCTTCGGTGGCGAGGCCGCCGTCGCCGTAAGGGGAGGTGGTCGCGCTGCCGCCGCCGGCGAGGCGATAGATGACGGGCGGGTTCGCGGTGAGGTCGATGGCGCGCACCACCCAATTGGACGCGTCGGTGAAGTACAGCGTGCGGCGCTGGTGCGTCTCGTCGAGGACCAGGTCGGTGATGTTGCAGAGCTGCGCGACGTTGGCCGGGCCGGTGTCGCCCGCGTAGCCGCACGAGGTGGTGCCGGAGATGCGCGTGACCACGCCCGCGGGGCTGAGGGCGAAGATGGCGGTGTCGATGTTGTCGGAGGTGGCGAAGTAGAGCGTGCCGTCGGCGGCGTACGTGAGCGCGACGGGCGCGGGGCCGAGCGCGGCGGTGGCCGAGCCGGGGATGCCCGCGTAGCCCTGCGTGTGCGCGGTGTTCACGATGCTGAAGAAGGTCCCCTTGGCGAGCTCCGTGCTCGTGTGCGTGAACGTCAGCGGGCTGCCCGCGATGGGCGCGCCGTGGAAGTCGTACGCGGTGGCCGTGAAGCGGAACGTGCTGCTCACCGCGAGGCCCACGCGGCCATCGGCGGAGGCGTTGCCGGAGTTGTCGGTGGCGACCGTGCCCGCGAAGGCCACGGCGCCCGGATCGAGCGAGGCCCAGGTCACGGGGAAGCCCACCACGGGCTGTCCGCTCCCGTCGTGGAGCTGGACGGTCATGGTGGACGTGAGCTGATCGACGCCGACCGTCTGCAGATCGCCCGCGGTCTTCGTGAGCGTCGCGGTCGGCGGCGTCGATTGGCCTGCGCCCCAGATCACGCGCACCGCGGAGTTCGCGGTGTCGGAGATGTAGATGTTCCCGCTCGCGTCGAGCACGCTGGTCCAGGGCGAGTTGAAGCGCGCCTGCGAGGCGTCCACATAGTCGCCGGCGTACGCGGGCGTGCCGTCGCCGGAGAGGGTCGAGAGGTGGTTCGTCAGCTCGCTCAGGCGTCGCAGATCGTGGCCGCCCGGGCTCACAAGGCCCGTCTCGGTGAGGATGAGGTTCCCCGCGCCGTCGAAGCGCACGGGCGCGGGGCTCCACAGGTGCGCCTGCGTCGCGGGGATGCCGTCGCCGTAGGCGTAGGACGACTGGTTGAACCCGCCGGCGACCTCCGTGAGGCTCAGGTTCGGGCCCACGCGGAGCACGTCGAACTCGTTGTACGAGATGTTGCGCGTGAGGAAGGCCGTGCCCGCGGCGTCCCACGAGACGGCGCAGGTGTTGTAGCGGCAGAACGACGAGTCGCCCGCGATCCAGTTGTCGATGGTGAGCGAGGTGAGGTTCACGCGGCGGATGCGGTTGCGGCCCTGGTCGGCGACGTAGAGCATGCCGTCGGGCCCGAGGCTGATGCGCGCGGGGTTTACGAGCGAGGCCTGGCTCGCGGGGCCGCCGTCGCCGTCGCCCGGATCGGGGGCGCCGCCGGCTCCGGTGAGCGTGCTGATCTGCGGCGACGGGAGCGAGAGATCGATCGCGCGGATGCGGTTGTTGCCGAAGTCGGCGACGTAGAGCGTGCGGCCGCCGTTGCGCTCGTCGAGCGCGAGGTCGCAGGGGTGGCAGAGCTGGGCCGAGAGCGCCGCACTGCCGTCACCGCCCGCGCCGCAGCCGCCGTTGCCCGCGATGAGCGTGAGCACGCCTGCGGGGCTGAGCGCGAAGACGGTGTTGAGCGTGAAATCGGCGATGTAGAGCGTGCCGTCAGCGGCGAGCGCGAGCCCGGTCGGCGTGGTCAGGTGCGCCGTGGTCGCCGGGCCGGGGATGCCGTCGAAGCCCGGGTTGTGGCTCGCGTCGACGAGCGTGAAGACCAGGTTCGTCGAGGG
>JAFEBC010000339.1 GCA_018266095.1 Deltaproteobacteria bacterium | reverse complement strand
GGCGCACATCTCCCAGCCTTGCTCCACCAAATTCTTCCCTCGCCCAAGCCGCGTTCGTCTGCTCGCTTTTCATCCCTGACAGAAACCACAGGGGTACGACACTTGTGGCCAATGCTTAGCCCACGTCCCGGGCCCGCGGACTGGCGAGCTAGTACCCCCGCTTGCGATCCACCAGGTTCGCGAGCGCCTCGCCGCGCACGAAGCGCGCGAGGTTCTGCTCGAAGAGCGCCTCCCACGGCTGCGTCCCCGGGCCGAAGACGTTGCCCAGGTGCGGCGACACCAGCACGTTCGGCAGCGTCCACAGCGGGCTCTCCTTGGGCAGCGGCTCGGTGGCGAAGGTGTCCAGGCCCGCGCCGCCGAGCTTGCCCTCGCGCAGCGCGGCCACGAGCGCGTCTTCGTCCAGGAGCCCGCCGCGCGCGACGTTCACGATCACCGCACCGGGCGGCAAGCGCTTGAGCTCGCGCGGGCCGATGATCTTCTCGGTCTCGCGCGTGAGCGGCAGGGCCAGGAAGAGCGCGCCGGTCATCTCCAAGAGCTCGCGCCAGCCGTCCTGGCCGACCACGGTGGTGACGCCGTCGATCGTGTCGAGCCCGGGCCCGCGGCGACGCATGCCACGCACGCGCAGGCCACACGCCGCGACGCGCTTGGCGATGCCGGCGCCGATGCCGCCGAGGCCCAGCACCAGCGCAGTGCGCGGCGCGGTCAGGTGCGGCGGACGCTCCCACCGCTGTTCGCGCTGACGATCGCGCGCACCCACGAGCCCGCGCGAGATCGAAAGCCACAGCGCGACCGCATGATCAGCCACGTCAGTGTCGTAGAGCCCGCGCGCGCTCGTGAGCAGCGTGCGCTCGTCCTTGAGCAGCGGCAGGAACTCCTCGACGCCCGCCGTCTGCGTCTGCACCCAGCGCAGGCCCTCGTGATCGAACCGCGGCAGCACCTCCGCGAGCCGTCGCTTGCCCAGGATGGCGTCCGCGCCCGTGACCGCGCGCAGCGTGTCCTCGGGCGTGTCCGCGGCCACATCCAGCTCCGCGCCGCCCGCGACCAGGCGCAGCTTGAGCAAGTGCTTGTCGCTCGGCGGGTAGAGCAGGGCGATCTTCACGCGGGGCTCCCTCACGCCTTGGGGGCGGGTGACGCCGCGGAGCTTACAGCGAGTCGAGCTGCGCCAGGGCCTCGTGCGAGAAGCGTGGCACGCCGACCACCTCGACCGCGCGCGCGCCGCAGAAGGCCCCGAGGCGCGCCGCGCGCACCGGATCGTGCCCGCGCAGGAGGCCGATCGCGTAGCCCGCGAGGAAGGAGTCGCCCGCGCCGGTCGCGTCGCGCTCGAAGGCGTCGAAGGCCTCGACGTGCGTGGAGGTGCGCCCCGACGCGGCGCCCTGCGAGACCGTGCAGCCGCGCGAGCCGTCGGTGACGATGAGCGTCCCTTCGACGTCGCGGTCGAGGTGGCGCGCCTCGTCCACGCTGGCCTTGAGGTGCTGCACGCGCGCGATGCTCTGCGAAAAGCCGCTCTGCGACAGGGGCTGCAGCGACACGCCGCCGTCCGGCTTGAACAGCCGCAGGATCCCCTGCGCGTCCGCGATCACCGTGTCCGCGATCTGCGCCAGCGCCTCGAGCGTCTCCGCGGGCACCTCGCCGCCCACCGCGCAGGCGATGGCGATCTTCGCGCGCACCCCGAGCCCGCGCACCTCGGCGGCCGTGATCACCGGCCCGCGCGCCTGGCAGGTCTCGTGCCGCTCGCCGCTGCGATAGTCGTCCACGAAGGCGCAGGTGCGTTCGCTCTCGATCACGAGCGGCGCCGCGGGCGCATCGGCCACGTGTCGAAAATCCGCGCCCACCTTCGCCAGCACTCGGAAGTCGATGGCGAGCGCGCGCAGCACCGAGCCGATGTACGCTGCCGAGCCGCCGAGCACGTGATGCTCGCGGCCGTCGCTGGCCAGGAGCGTGTCGTGGCAGTAGTTTCCCACCACGAGGATCCCGGTCGGATGAGCGTCCATCCCTTCGTTCTCGCATGTGCGGGGGCGAGCGAACAGGCCCGCCGATCGTCGCAATGACCGAATCGCCCAAATCAACCAACGCCCTCCGCACCGACGCGGTCACGCTGCTCGGCGCAGTCACGCTCGGCGTGGTCATGCTCTCGCCGGCGATGACCATCTACGGCAACTTCGCCGCGTCGTTCGCCGCTGCAGGCCGCGCCGCGCCGCTCGCGTTCGTGATCGCGCTCCTGGCGACCTTGCCCACGGCCACGAGCTACGCGCTGCTCTCGCGCGACTTCCCCGCGGCCGGGAGCGCGGCCGCCTGGACCAGCCGCTCGCTCGGCCCGCGCGCCGCGAGATTCTTGGGCTGGATGACGGTGTTGTACTACCTCACCAACTTCGTCCTGCAGCCGGTCACGTTCGGGCTCTTCTTCCGCGACCTGCTCGCCACCATCGGCCTTCAGCCCTCATTCTGGCTCTACGCGCTCGGCGCCGTCCTCTGCTGCGCCATCCCGGCGGGCATGGTCTACCGCGGCATCTCGCCGTCGACGAAGGGCGCGTTCGGCTTCCTCATCCTCGAATCCGTCGTCGTGCTCGCGCTCTGCGTGTTCGCGGCGGTCACGCACCCGGGCGGCGCGCTCGACTTCAGCGGCTTCTCCCCCGCGGTGCTCACGAGCAGCGACGGCCTCTCCGGCATCTCCCGTGCGCTCGTGTTCGCCATGCTCTCGTTCTGCGGCTTCGACGTGATCAGCACGCTCGCCGAAGAGGCCAGGCTCGCGCGCCAGATGATCCCGCGCGCCACCTTCTACGCGCTGTTGAGCTTCGGCGGCCTCATCATCCTCGGCATCTGGACGCTCACGTTCGCCGCGCCGCCCGCGCGCTTGCAACAGCTCGCCGACGCGCCCGGCATGCCCATCACCGCGCTCGCGAGCGATCTCTGGGGCCGCGCCTCGCTCCTCGTCACCGCCACGGGCCTGTCCGCCGCGCTCGGGATCGTCATCGCCACGAGCGTCGGCGCGAGCCGCGTCTTGTTCAGCATGGCCCGCGAAGGCCTCGCGCCCGGTGCGTTCGCGCGCCTCGACGCGACGTCCCAGGTGCCGCGCAACGGCTTGCACCTCGTCTTCTCGACGGGCCTGCTCGGCGCCATCGTCGTCGCCGCGCTGACGAGCCCGTGGGAAGCGTATCTGTGGTGGGGCACGACCTCGACGTTCTTCGCCATGATCACGTTCCTGTTCGTGAACGTGGCCGCGCTGGT
>JAFEBC010000338.1 GCA_018266095.1 Deltaproteobacteria bacterium | reverse complement strand
TCGAACTTGCCCGGCGCCCACTCCGCGACCGGCGACCAATGGATCGCGCCCGCGTTGTTGATGAGGATGTCGATGCGCCCGAACTCCTTGAGCGCCTGGTCGCGCATGTTCTCGACGCTCTCGAACTCGCGCACGTTGCACTGCACGGCCAGCGCCTTGCGGCCCAGCGCGCGCACCTCGTCGGCCACCGAGTGAATCGTGCCCGGCAGGCGCGCGTGCGGCGTGTCCGTCTTGGCCGCGATGACGATGTCCGCGCCCTCCTTGGCCAGCGCCAGGGCCACTGCGCGTCCGACGCCGCGGGAGCCGCCCGTCACGATCGCAACCTGTCCCGCGAGCTTCATTTCCGTCCTCGTTGGGAGAGCAAAGTGACTTGATCCTGCCCTGCGCTGACTTGCTGCGCCAGGGCAAAAGTCCCGGTGAGTGTTGCAACGGTGTCACCACCGGGGTGGTCCTTGGTGAGCAGGCTCACGAGCATGGCGCCACCGTCCTGCACCAGCGCACCCAGCGCGCGCAAGCCAGGCGCGGGGTCGCCGATGAGCGAGGTGAAGGCCAGCACCAGAGGGAAACTCCCGAGCGGAAACGGGGGCCGGGCTACATCCCCGCACACGCACGGCAGCGATCGCCGCTTCGCATACGAGAGCATCCGTGGACTCACATCGAGCGCGACCAATCGCCGCGTCTCGCAGAGCTGACGCAATTTCAGCCGCGCTGGATCGCTCGTGGGCTCGCGAAGCCATTCGGCGAACAGGCCCGTGCCAGCGCCCGCGTCGAGCACGCGCGCGTCGTCGGGGAGAGCCAGGATCCGCTCACGGAGCAGCTCGACGGCGGCCTCGTACTTGGGCCGCTGCAAGGGCCAGAAGCGCGCGTCGTAGCCATCGGCCGAACGATCGTAGGCGCGGGCGAGCGTGAGGGCGTCCATCGCGATCCTCTAGAGGCAGCTCTTGGGAACCTCGACGTGGTCGACGAGCTTGCCGTGCACGGTCCAGAACTCGATGACGGCCTTGCCCTTCGTGAGCGTGATGAGGGCCGCGCCCACGTCGTCGTTGAAGCGCACCTGCGACTCGGGCGTGACCGACTTGAACGGATACGTGCTCGCGCCGCCGAGGCCGGTGACGACGTATTGGATGCCATTCGCCACCGAGCGCTCGTAGGCGTGATCGTGCCCGCTGAAGACGATGTCGGCGCCCCAGGCCGCGAAGGGCCAGCGCAGCTCCATCGACGAGCCGTGCACCGAGGACGAGTACGGCGGGTGGTGGAAGGCGGCGATCTTGAGGCACGCCTTGGAGGCCCTCATGCCGGCCTCGGCCCACTTCGCCTGCGCGCTCGCGGCGTCGATGCCGTCCGGCTCGTGCTTGTCGGAGTCGAGGGCGAAGAGGTGCACCTTCCCCTCGGCGAGCAGCACGTCGTAGTAGCGGCCGTTGCCCGGCAGCGTGAAGTAGTCGAGGTACGGCTTGAGCGCTTCCTTCCCGCGCCAGTCGTGGTTTCCGGGCGTGGGCCAGAAGCGATTCGCCTCGCTGCCCTTGCCGTACTTGCCCTTGTAGTGACCGATGAAGGCGGCGAAGTGCTTGCCGATGTTCTGGTCGATCGTGGCCGCGTCGCCGTTCGGATAGTTGTCGTCGCCGGTGGTCACGATGAAGTCCGGCTCCCACGAGGCGATGAGCCTGGCCACGGCGGCCTCGCGCTCGTCGTCGACGCCGAAGTCGCCGAGGACGGCGAAGCGGAGGTCCTTGGCGGGCGCGGTGCTGGTCGATGCTGCTGCGCTTGGGGTGGCGGCCGTGCTCGTGGGCGCAGCCGCGTGCACGGGCTTCTTCGCTTGCGCCGCGAGCGAGGCGACCAGAGCCAAGGACATCGACGAGGCGATCACGAGCCTTCTGTTCATGGCGCTCCTGTCGCGCCTGCGAACTGCGCGATGAAGGGGGACTTGGGCGCGGCGCGCAGCTCGTCGAGCGAGCCTGTCTGGATCACGCGGCCCGCCTCCAGCGCGGCCACGCGGCCACCCAGCGCGCGCACGTCGTCGGGGTCGTGCGTGACCACCAGCGCCGGCAGCTTCAGGGCGGCGACGTGCTCGAAGAGGAAGGCGCGCACCTGCCGCCGCGCGGTCGCGTCCAGCGCGGCCAGCGGCTCGTCCAACAGCAGCGCGCGCGGCTCGGCGCCCAGGGCCCGCACGAGGGCGATCTTCTGCCGCTCGCCGCCCGAGAGCTGCGCGGGCTTGCGTGGGGCCAGCGGGGTTGCCTCCAGCTCCTTCAGGAGCGCGTGCGCCCGCTCAGCCGTCTGCGCCCTCGTCCACGCCGGGTGACGCGCGGCCACCGCGAACTCGACGTTGCCCAGCGCGCTCAGGTGCGGAAAGAGCGCGTCGTCCTGCGGCATGTACGCGATCGCGCGCGCCTCGGTGGGCACGTCGACCCGCTGGGCGCGATCGAACAGCTTCGCGTCGCCGAGCGAGAGCGTGCCCGTCTCCGGCGTGAGGAGGCCCGCGATGGCGAGCAAGAGGCTCGTCTTGCCCGCCCCGTTCGGCCCGATGAGCGCCAGCGGCTCGTCGCCCAGGCGCAGCGCCGCCGAGAGCGAGAATGTGCCCAGCGTCACCGTGAGCTCGAGCTGCAGGCGCGTGTTCATGCGGCACCGCGCTTGGGCCCGAAGGTCCTCACCAGGACGAGCAGGACGAGCGCCACCGCGAGCAGGATCACCGAGAGCGCCTGCGCCGCGCGCACGTCGGATTCGAGCGCGGAGTAGATGGCGAGCGGCAGGGTCTGTGTCGAGCCCTCGAGGTTGCCCGCGAACATCAGCGTCGCGCCGAACTCGCCGAGCGCGCGCGCCCACGCCAGCGCAGCGCCCGCCAGGATCGACGGCAGGGCCAGCGGCAGCGTGATGCGCGAGAACGTGCGCCACGGCCCGCTCCCCAGCGTGCGCGCGACCTGCACATAGCGCTCGTCGACGCCGCGAAAGCCCGCGGTGGCGAGCTGCAGATAGAACGGCGCGGCCACCAGCACCTGCGCCAGCACCACGGCCTTCTGCGTGAAGGCGATCTCGAGCCCCAGCGATTCGAGGAGCGGCCCGAGGAGCCCGCGGCGCCCGAACGCGAGCAGGAGCGAGAGGCCCGCCATCGACGGCGGCAGCACCACGGGGAGCTGCGCCAGGAGCTCGAGCCAGGAGCCCAGCCGGCCACGCTCGTGCGCCAGGAGCCACGCGAGCGGCGTGCCGAGGGCGATGACGAGCACGAGCGCGAGCACGGAGGTGGCGAAGCTCGTGCGCAGCGCCGCGCCCACCAGCGGGTTCGCGAGGCCCTGCCCCAGGGCCGTGACGCCCGTGCGCCAGAGCAGCGCCACGAGCGGCGCCCCGATCAGCGCCAACAGCAGGGCCGACGGGAGCCACAGGAGCCTGCGCACGAGGGAGGGATTCACTTGCGTCCCGGCGGCTCGTCAGGCCGTGAGAAGCCAGCGTCGCGCAGCGCCTTCTGGCCAGCCGCGCCGAGCACGAACTCGACGAACGCGCGCCCCGCCGCGCTCGACGCCGCGATGGGATACGTGATCTCCGGCTGCAGCTCCGGCGCGATGGGCACCGCCTCGACCTGGCCTTGGAGCGCCTGCGCGTCGGTGCGGTAGACGATCGCGGCGTCCGCCTCGCCGAGCGTGACCTTGGCCAGCACCTGGCGCACGTTGGCCTCGCGCGACACGATGTTCCTCTCGATGGACCCGCGCGCGGCCGCGCCCAGCCTGGCCTGGAAGCGCTCGAAGAGCTCCCGGGTGTACGCGCCCACCGGCACCTCGGCCGCGCCCACCACCACCCGCTTCACCCGCGACAGGTCCGCCAGCGCGCGCACCCGCGCCGGATTCCCGAGCGGCACCGCGATGGTCAGCGCGTTCCTCGCGAAGGTCGCCGGCTCGCCGAAGCCGCGCGCGTCCAGCCCCTTGAGCTGCGCGAGATCGGCTGGCGCGAACACGTCGCACGGCGCACCCTGCTCGATCTGCGTGCGCAGCTCCTGGCTGCCCGCGAGCTGCAGCTCGACCGGCACGCCTCCCATGTGCGGATACGCGCGCGCGAGCACGCCGAAGGCCTCCTTGAGCGACGAGGCCGCGAACACCCGGATCGGCTTGGGATCCTCTGCACTTACGCGCGGTGAAGCCAACCACGCGAGGCAGAGGACCGCGAGCGCGCGGCGGCGGCTCCAGAGAGACATGCGCACACTTCTGCCCTCTCTGCCGGTCGTGTCAAACGTCATCCCCGACCTCCGTCCGTCCACCGATCGGCTCCGTCGACACACTGCGCAACTGAATTCGCGGCCGCCCGCGTTATCATAGAGGGTGGATGAGTTTGCCCTCACGGCCCATGTCGCGGGACTCCCGCCTCACCGTCGCCATCGTCGCGGCGTTGGTGGCGCACGCGCTGGCGTTGCCGTTCGTGGCCAAGGAGATGGTCTTCAAGACGCCTCCCGCGCACTTCAAGTCCATCTCGATGGTCCAGCGCTCGAGCGCCGGCGCGCACCCGACGCAGGCCGTGAAGAACGCCAACAGTCCGCAGACCGCGTCGCTCGTGCCGCAGCTCCCGGCCGCCAAGCCGAAGGAGCTGGTCGAGCAGGAGAAGCCGAAGGACGAGGTCGTCCCGCCCGCGAAGATCCCGGGCCAGGTGGTGGACATCGGCGCCCCCAAGGACGAGCGCGCGCCGGACAAGCCCACCAAGTACGTCTCCGAGCACGACAGCCGCGTGGAGAAGGAGTCGCGCGCGCGGGAGACGTCGGCGTTCTTCAAGAACGCGCTCTCGAAGGTGCAGAAGGAAGGGCAGAACAAGAAGCGCGAGCCGCAGCCCACTCAGGAGAAGAAGCAGGACGAGGAGCCGCAGGGCGTGGCGTCGGCGTCGGCGCCCGCGGGCGGCGTGCGGCTCGCGCAGGCGTCCAAGGCCGAGCTCCCGTCGCGGGCGCGCGAGGACAAGCTGCACCTCAAGGCCGAGGCCGACGGCACCTTCCGCATCCGCGACGCGCGCGACGCGCTGCTGGGCAATGGGCAGCGGCTGGCGCTGGCCAAGCCCGGCGAGACGGGCGATACGCACGAGAACATCGGGCCCGGCGATTCGCAGCAGGTGCCGGTGGGCATCCCGAGCGGCGTCAACAAGCCGCTGCAGCTCACCCTCAACCGCCCGCTCGATTCGCTGATGGGGCCGGTCGCCGGCGGCCCGATGCCCGACGACCTCAGGGGCGTGGACCAGGGCGAGGAGACGCTGCTGAATTCGCGCTCGTTCCGCTACGCGGGCTACCTGAACCGCGTGAAGGAGACGGTCGGCCGCATCTGGACGAGCGACGTGCAGGAGGTCTCGGCGCGGCGCGACCCGACGGGCGCGGTGCACATGTACACGGACCGGCGCACAGTGGTGGAGTTCACCCTCGACCGCTCGGGCGAGATTCGGGACGTGAAGGTGTCGAGCTCGTCGGGGGTGGACTATCTGGACCGGGTCGCCGTGGACGCGTTCAAGAAGGCGGAGCGGTTCCCCAATCCGCCCGCGGGGCTCTTGGGGACCGAGGGGCAGATCACGCTGCCGTTCGCGTTCACGCTGATGGCGGCGACGGGCGGGATCCACGTGCAGATGGGGCCGGCGTACCTGCCGGGGTCGCCGGCGCAGCGGGGGTACTGATTTCGCGGGGTTGCGCGGGTCGGCGGGCAGGTCTCAGACGATTTTTGAGGTCGGTCCGCGGGTCCGGCGGGCAGGTCTCAGACGATTTTTGAGGTTCGGTCCGCGGGTCGGCGGGCAGTCCCGCGGGTCGGCGGGCAGGTGTCAGACGATTTTTGAGGTTCGCTTCCGGGCGCGAGCCGGAACGTCAGGTGCTCAAGAGGCGTTGGAAAATCGTGTGAGACTTGGCAACACCTTGTAATTGTGTGTCTTTCCTGCGTCTTTCCCCGCGACCCGCCTTCCCCCCTACTTGGCCTCCACCCGCGCGCCGAACGGCTCCGTGAGCGGCTCATTGCACGCCAGGTCCACCAGCGCCTCGATCAGCACGTGCGTCCCCAGCGACAGGTCCGCGATGGGGTTGAACTCGTCCACGTCGTGCCCCGTGTACGGCTTGTCCGGGAACCACATGCCGAACGCGAGCGCGTGCGGGAGGCGCTTCGCGTACGTCCCGCCGCCGCTGATGCCGGGCGGGTCGTCGCGGTGGGTGACCCGCTGCCAGGCGCCCATGAGTCGCGGCACGATGGGCGCGCCCTCGGGGACGACGAACTGTGTGTCGGTCCAGTACCCCTCGCCGAAGACGAGGTGCGCGCCGGTGCGGTGGTTGAAGTCGTCGACGAGGGCGATCATGCGCTGCTTGAGCGCGGGCAGGTCGGTCTCGGCGAGCGTGGCGCGGATGTTGATGGTGAGCGAGTCGTCGAGCTCGTGCCCCTTGGCCGCGAGCTCGTCGTGCTTGCTGATGGTGCCGACGTTGATGGTGCTGCGTCCCCAGAGCGGGATGGACCTCGTCAGGCCCAGGCCGCGGCCTTCCGGCTCTCCCGCGAGGCGCGCGAACGCGAGCAGGTCGTCCTGCGGCGAAGGCGGGAGCTCACCGTCGAGGAGGTGCGCGAGCGAGACGAGCGCGTTGCGGCCACCGTCAGGGTTCACGCCCGAGTGAGCGGCCTTGCCTGTCGTGCGCACGCGCAGCGCACGGGCTCCACTGAAGGAGTCGGCGAAGGGCGACGGGGTGTTCGCTTGCGGCACCTCACCCAGGGGCTCGAGGAACACTTTGGTGCCCTCGTCCGGCGTTTTCGCGCGCAGCTTGGCGACCAGGAGTTCCCACAGCGGCGCGCCCGTGCGCCAGCGCAGCACGATCTCCGCGGAGTCCGGCACGATGCTCGGACCCAGGCCGGCCTTGAGCGAGGCGATCTCGTACGGGAACTTGTCAGCTCCGGCGCGCAGCGACGCCTCCGCGGGCGCGCTCACCGTCAGGCCCACCCAGGCCTTCTCGCCGACCGTGGCCGGGAAGTTCGCGTCGAGGACCAGCGTGTAGTCGGGCGCGGCGTGCGTGGTCAGGTACGTCTTCACGTCCAGGTTCGTGCTCTCCTCATCCGAGCCCACGAGCAGCCGCACCGTCTGCGTGCGCTTGGGCCCCGCGTCGGCGAGCGCCTTCATCGCCAGGAGCGCCTGCACGAGCGGACCCTTGTCGTCGGCGGCGCCGCGGCCCCACACCTTCCCGTCGGACACGTCGCCCGCGAACGGCGGGTGCGTCCACGGCCCCTCCGCCCGCTGGACATCGCCGTGCACCATCAGGCCCAGGACGGGCGCGCCCGGCGGACCAGGGAGCTCGATCTCGGTGATGAGGCCGGCGTCGCGGACGGTGAGTCCAAGTTCTGTACCGACGCGGAGCAGCCACGCCTTCTGGGCCGCGTGCGCGTCGACGGCCTTGGTGATGGTCGGGAAGCGCAGGACCTCCTGCAGGAGCGGCACGAGGCGCGGCTCGAGGGTCTGCGTGAACAGCGCGTGCACCGGCGCCGCCTGCTGCGACTGAGGCATGGGCTTCGCGGCCGCGCACGAGATGGCGAGGAGCGACGGCGAGATCAGGAGCGAAGCGAGGGCGAGACAGCGCATGGACGAATGATGCTCCACGCGCCGGAAATGTTCACCGATTCCGGGCGGGGACCGAGCCTGCCCGAGCCGTCACGCGCGCCGGATGCGCAGCTCCCACACGGCCAGCTCGCGATCCTTGCGCGCCGACTCGTCGAGCTCGCGCGCCGAGAGCACCTCGTGCCCCAGCTCCTCGGCGTTGCGGCGGATGTCCGGGACCGCGGGCCGGTGGTCGACCAGCACCACCAGCTCTGCGCCGGGCTCCACCTTCGCGAGCGCGTATTTCGTGCGCGCCCACGTCAGCGGACACAGGAGCCCGCGCAGGTCCAGCGCCTGCACGTGTCAGTGCCCCTCGGCCGTGAGCTTGTCGTACGCGTCGCTGTCGAGCAGCTCGGCCAGCTCCTCGGGCTTGGACATCATGATCTCGACCATCCAGCCGCGCACGTGCGGGTCCTCGTTCACGATCTCGGGGTTCTTCACGAGGTCTGCGTTGACCGCGAAGATCTTGCCGCTGATGGGCGCGAACAGCTCGCTCACGGCCTTCGTGCTCTCGACCACGCCGAAGGGCTGGCCCTTCTCGACCTTCGCGCCGACCTCGGGGAGCTCGAGGTACACGACGTCGCCGAGCTGATCCTTGGCGAAGGAGGTGATGCCGACCACGACCACCGCGTTCTCGACGCGGGCCCACT
>JAFEBC010000337.1 GCA_018266095.1 Deltaproteobacteria bacterium | reverse complement strand
GTCTGCGCCAGCTCTGAAATCTGCTCCGCCTTCGCGCCGTGCAGCGAGAGCACGAGCGCATCGCCCGCGTCGCTCATCGCCAGGAGGGCCGCGATCCAATGCGCACACGAGGCCTTCGCCGCGGAGCCGAGCGTGCCTGCGATCTGCGGCAACATCATCGTCAAGAGCGGGCTCGTGTAGGCCGTCAGCGTGCCCGTCGTGAGCGCAGGGAGCTCACCCGGCAGCGCGCCGTCCACGAGCGTGATCGGCTCGACCGCTGGCCCCGCGAGATCGGGTGCACCCATCGCGCGCAGCGCCGCGAAGGCGTTGGTGAAGATCGTGCGCGCCGCATCGAGCGAATCCGCCGCGAAGCGAATCACCGGCAGGCCCGCCGAGATCAATCTGCGCAAGCGATGCTCATCGCCCTTCGCCGCCGACTTGTCGTCCTGCGCGGGCAGCGGCTCGCTCGACAACCGCGCGCCCACGAAGACGCGATCGTCCGCGTACTTCTTCGCGTCCACGAGCGGCTCACCCACGAGCGGCACGAGCCCGCAGCGCGCCGCCTCCGCGCGAACAAGATCGGCGAGCTCCGCGAGCCCCGGCGACAGCGCCACCGTGAGCTTGTCGGCCTTCGCCTCGAGCATTCCCGACAGCGCCACACCGAGCTGCAGCGCCGGATCCGAATCGAGCGATCCCGCGCTCAGCCCTTGCGCCGACAGGGCGCGCACGAGGTCCACCTGCCGCGCCTTCGCCAGCGCGACCGCGCCCTCGTGCCTGCGCTTGCCGAGCGAGAGCTCCATCGCGGGCCCTCGCTACGCGATCCCCAGCCAGGCCTTGATCTGCCCCGCGATGTGCTGCGGCGTGAACCCGTACGCCTCAGCCAGCGCCTTCTCCGGAGCGCTCGCGCCGTACTTCTCGATGCCGTGCACGAGGCCATCGCGGCCCACGATGCGGTACCAATCGAGCCCGCCCGCCGCCTCGATCGCCGCCGTCTTCACGTCCTGCGGAATCAGCGCGTCGCGCTCCGGCTTGGGCCACTTCATGAAGCGCTCGACGCACGGCATGGACACGATGCGCGTCTTCGCGCGCAGGTCCTCGGGCAGGAACTGCAGCGACGCTTGCGTGTTCGCGAGCTCCGAGCCCGTCGAGATCACCACGAGCTTGGGCTTCTCCCCGGCCGCGAGCTGCGGCTCCACCACCGTGTACGCGCCGCGCTGCACTTGCTTCACCGTCACCGGATTCGTGCGCACGAGCGGCGCCAGCTTCTGCCGCGAGAGCGAGAACAAGCTCGGCCCGTGCTCGCGCTCCAGCGCCGACGCCCACATCGCCGCCGTCTCCAGCGGATCCGCCGGCCGCCACACTTCCAGATTCGGGATCGCGCGCAGCGACGCGAGCTGCTCGATCGGCTGGTGCGTCGGGCCGTCCTCGCCGAGGAAGATCGAGTCGTGCGTGAACACGAAGATCGACCGCAGATGCGAGAGCGACGCGAGCCGGATCGGCGGCCGCATGTAGTCCGAGAAGAGCAGGAACGTCGCGCTGTACGGGATGAAGAACCCGTCGTACGCGAGCCCGTTCACCACCGAGCCCATGCCGTGCTCACGCACGCCGAAGTGCAGCACGCGCCCGCCGAACTTGCCCACGTCGACGTCGCCGCCGTTCTTGATGGCCGTGAACGTCGACGGCTCGAGGTCCGCCGAGCCGCCCACCATCGAGGGCACGAGCTCGCCCGCCTTCTGGATCACCGCCTGCGAGATCTTGCGCGTGGACTCCGCCGCCGTGATGCCCTTCACCGCCTCGGCCAACTGCTCCGCGAGATCGGCCGGCACCGCGCGCGACTCGAGCTTGCCCCACAGCTCGGCCTCGACCGGGTGCTCCTTGGCCCAGAGCGCGAAGTCGGCCTTCCACTGATCAGCGGCAGAAATCAGCTCCTCGCCGCGGGCCTTCCACACCGCCGCCACGTCGTCCGGAATCAGGAACGACGAGTCCGTCGGCCAGCCCAGCGCCGCCTTGGTCTTGATGGTCTCGTCCTTGCCGAGCGGCTCGCCGTGCGCGTGCCGCGTGCCCGCCTTCGAGGGCGATCCGAATCCGATGACCGTGCGCACCGCGATCATCGACGGCTTGCGCGTCTCCGCCTTGGCCGCCTCCAGCGCGCGATGCAGCGCCTCGAGATCGTTCCCGTCGTGCACCGTCTGCACGTGCCAGCCGTACGCCTCGTACCGCTTCATGCGGTCTTCGGTGAACGTGATCTCCGTCTGGCCTTCGATGGAGATGTGGTTGTCGTCGTAGAAGAAGATGAGGTTCCCGAGCCCCAGATGCCCCGCGATCGAGCACGCCTCGGCCGTCACGCCCTCCATCAGGTCGCCGTCCGAGCAGATGCCGTAGACGTAGTGATCGATGGGCACGAAGCCGTTCGACGCCGGCTTGTTCACGCGCGCCGCCAGCATGCGCGCCGAGAGCGCGAACCCCACCGCGTTCGACAGACCCGCGCCGAGCGGCCCCGTGGTGCACTCGACTCCGGGCGTCTCGCCGAACTCCGGATGACCGGGCGTCTTCGAGTGGAGCTGACGGAAGTTCTTCAAGTCGTCGAGCGTCACGTCGAAGCCCGCCAGGTGCAGCAGCGAGTAGATGAGCATCGAGCCGTGGCCCGCGGAGAGGATGAAGCGGTCGCGGTTCGCCCAGCGCGGGTTGCGCGGGTCGTAGCGCAGGTGCCGGTTCCACAGCGTGAACGCCATCGGCGCCGCGCCCATCGGCATGCCCGGATGCCCGCTGTTCGCCTTCTCCACGCCGTCGATGGCGAGGGTGCGAATCGTGTTCACGCACTTCTGCTGCAGCTCAGGCGACAGAGTCATGTCGAGTCTCGTTGTGTGAGTGCGAACGACTTAAACCAGCGCAGCCGCCAGCAGCGCGGAGCCACGCAGAGGAGTTTGCGGATCGAGCACCACGCGCACCGGCATCGGCTCCACCACCCGGCGCATGCGGCCCTTGTCGATGTAGGCCGAGCGGAACCGGCCGTCCTGCAGGTGCTTCAAGATGCGAGGCGCGATGCCGCCCGCGACGTACACGCCGCACGACGCCATCGCACGCAGCGCGAAGTCGCCGGCCTCGACGCCGTAGATGGTGCAGAACAGCTCCAGCGCGCGCTTGCAGAGCGGATCGCCCGCGTCCGCGAGCTCTGTGACCTTGCTCGGCGCGTCGTGGCGGTTGGTCTGGATCTGCTCCCAGAGTGGCGGCGGCATCGGCAGGCCCGTGATCGCCGCGATCGCCTCCGCCAGACACACGAGCCCGTCGCCCGAGAGCAGCCGCTCCCACGACACGCGGCCCCAGCGCGGCGACAGGTTGCGCACGATGGCCATCTCCAGCTCATCGCGCGGCGCGAAGGTCCCGTGCCCGCCCTCGGTGGGCAGCACGCGGCGCGAGCCGTCGCCCTCCCGGATCGCGATCGCCTCGCCCAAGCCAGTGCCCGCGCCGATGACCGCGATGGCCCCCGTCGGATCGCTCACGCCCTCGTGCAGCGTGACGAGCTGCGAGCTCTCGACTGCAGTCACGCCATGCGCCAGCGCGACGAAGTCGTTCACCAGAACGCAGCGATCGAGCCCCAAGGTCGAGCGCAGCTCACCGTCGTGAATGATCCACGGCAGATTCGTGATCTTGCTCGTGCCCTTGACCACCGGGCCCGCCACCCCGAACGCCGCCGCCCGCGGCAACGGCTCGCCCAGATCCGCCGCGTACCGCTGGCACATCTCCGCCAGGCCCGCGAACGCATGGCTGTCGTAGCGCCGCTCGCCCTCGAAGGTGATCTTCGCCTGCCCCGGACCGGCAGGCGGCGTCACCTGCGCGATCGAGAGCAGCGTCTTGGTCCCGCCGATGTCTCCCACCAGGACGAACATGGTCGCGCACGCTACCTGACGGACCGCGCGGGCGCCACCCAAGAGCGCAGCATCGACAGCCCTTGGTCCGCAGCCCCGGATCGGGTACACACCCGCCGCCGTTCCACCTGCGAGGACGCCGATGCTGCACAGCCTGCTCAAGACGTGGTTCCACTGGGTCGAGGCCTGGGGCTACCTCGGCGTGTTCCTGCTCATGGCGCTCGAGTCGTCCATCGTGCCCATCCCGAGCGAAATCGTCATGCCCCCCGCCGCCTACTGGGCCGCGCAGGGCCGCATGACCCTCTGGGGCGTCATCCTCGCCGGCACCGCGGGCTCGTACGCGGGCAGCGCCATCAGCTACTGGGTCGCGCAGTGGGTCGGCCTGCCCGTCGTCAACAAGTTCGGCAAGTACGTGCTCATCGGGCCCGACAAGGTCGAGATGGCCAAGTCCTGGGTCGAGCGCTACGGCGTCATGGGCATCTTCCTCGCGCGCCTGTTGCCCGTCGTGCGGCACCTCATCTCCATCCCCGCCGGCATCCTCAAGATGCGCTTCGGCTCCTTCTCCGCGGCCACCCTCACGGGCGCGTTCCTCTGGTGCACCGTGCTCTCGTGGTTCGGCCAGAAGGTGCTCGGCGAGGCGCCCCAACTGCTCGACTCGCCCGAGGCCATGGTCGCGGCCATCAAGGCGAAATTGCTCTGGTTCGTGCTCGGCGCCGTCGGCTTCGGCGTGCTCTACGCGGTGATGATGTGGTTCCGCAACGCCAAGCCGCGCACCGCCTGACACAAGGTCCTCAAGTTCCGTAGCCCGGCGCCGATGAACCCGGAGAGGAGACCTCTCTTCCGGCATCGGAGCCGATCGTGACCACGAGCGCCCCTTCCGCGGCGGCTCAGCCATTCGCAGGACTCACCGACCCGAAGGAGTGGGCGCGCGCGATCGTCCCGGCGCTCGTGTTCGGCCTCGCGGCGTTCGGCGGCATCGAGCTCACGCGCTTCGGCGGACGCATCGCCGCCATCTGGCCCGCCAACGGCATCCTGCTCGCGGTGCTCATGCTCGGGCGCCCGCGCGCGATCTCGCCCGTCATCGGCCTCGCCTTCGCCGCCAACGTCATCTCCAACCTCTGCACCGGCGACCACCTCCCCGCCAGCGTCTTCCTCGCGAGCTGCAACACGCTCGAGATCGTCGCCTCCCTCTTGCTCCTGCGCGTCGCGGGCCAGGGCGAGTGGATGATCGAGAACCCGCAGCACATGCTGCGCTTCGGTCTCGTCTGCCTGGCCGCGCCCATCGGCTCGTCGGCGCTGGCCGCGGTCGGGCTCAACTACATGACCGGCGCTTGGGCGCCCGACGTCTTCGCCAACTGGTTCGCGGCCGACGCGCTCGGCTACGCCGTGGTCACGCCCATCGCGCTCGTGCTCCTGCGCCAGTTCCGCCAGCGCCGCGGCGATGCCGGCCCCCTCAAGACCGCCCTCGTGATCGCGCTCGTCCTGGCGGCCTCCATCCTGGTCTTCTCGCAGAACCGCTATCCCCTGCTGTTCGCGGTCTTCCCCATCCTCATCGTCGCCGGCTTCACCGCCAGCTTCACCGGCGCCGCCGCAGGCCTGCTCGTCCTCGCGGGCGTGTCGGTCGGCTTCACCATGGGCGGCCACGGCCCGTTCCACCTCATCCCCGGCGCCTCGCCGCAAGAGCGCATCATCGTCCTGCAGGTCTTCCTCTTCGCCGCCGTGATCACCGTGTTCCCGGTCGCCGGCATCCTCGCCCAGCGCACGCGGATGGAGGCCAAGCTCGTCGACCTCGCCGGCACCGACGCGCTCACCGGCCTCGCCAACCGCGTGCGCTTCTCGCTGGCGTTCTCCTCCCTGTGGAGCCACACGCAGCGCGAGCGCGCGCCCCTCTCGGTGCTCATGCTCGACATCGACTTCTTCAAGCAGTTCAACGACCGCTACGGCCACCTCGCGGGCGACCACTGCTTGGAGAAGGTCGCCACCGTGCTCGCCGACGCCGCGCGCCGCCCGTTGGACCTCGCGGCCCGCTACGGCGGCGAGGAGTTCGTGATCCTGCTCCCGCACACGCCGCTCGAGGGCGCGATGCGGGTGGCGGACGCGATCCACCGGGGCATCGAGTCGCTCGGCATCGAGCACAGCGGCAGCTCGCACGGTCACGTGACGGTGTCGATCGGCGTGTGCGCGGTGCAGCCGACGGCGGAGCTCAACGCCGAGCGCGTGCTGCAGACGGCGGACGCGGGGCTGTATGAGGCCAAGCGGAATGGGCGCGCCCGGACGGAGGTGGCGACGTATGACCTCCTGGAGGCCACCGGGACGGACAATGTGGTGGAGTTTTCGCGGCGGTAGGGCGCGGAAATCGTGTGAGAACTTTCTAGAAAGTCGTGTGAGAAGTTCCCCGAAAATCGTGTGAGAACTTGGGCGAGAAGTCGTCTGACACCTAGGGAAAAATCTTCCCCGGATTCAAGATGTTGTGCGGATCGAATGCCGCCTTGAGCCGCTTCTGCAGCGCGATCTGCTCCCCGCCCAACTCCCGCGTCACGAACCCCCGCTTGGCCATCCCCACGCCGTGCTCGCCCGTGATCGTCCCGCCCAGCGACAGCGCCGCCTCGATGACCTCGTCGACCGCCGCCGCGCTCGTCTTGCGCTCCTCCGGCGACCCGAAGAGCAGGTTCACGTGCAGGTTCCCGTCCCCCGCGTGCCCGTAGCAGGCCGTCAAGAGCCCGTGCTTCTTGCCGATTCCCCGCACCGCGCGAATCAGCTCCACCAGCCGCCCGCGCGGCACGCAGACGTCCTCGCTCAGCTTGTCCGGCCGCATCGCCTTGAGCGACGGCGAGATCATCCGCCGCGTCTCCCAGATGCGCCGCCGCTGCGACTCGTCCTGCGCCACGATGACGTCGAGCGCGTGCGCCTGCTGGCACGCCTCGCCCGCGCGGACGACCTCCTGCATGACGCCCTCGTCGAGCCCGTCGAACTCGACGATGAGCCCGCCGCCGACGCCCTCGGGGAACTTGAACGGCGCGCGCCCGCTCACGGCCTGCATCACCGTCGCGTCGAGCAGCTCGCACGCGCGCGGCAAGAGGCCCGCCGCGAAGACCGCCTGGCACCCGCGGGCGGCGTCGTCCTCGCTGGAGAAGAAGGCCAGGAGCGTCTCGGCGCGGCGGGGCAGGGGAATGAGCTTCAGCGTGGCCTGCGTGATGACTGCGAGCGTGCCTTCGCTGCCGACGAGGAGCTGCGTGAGGTCGTACCCGGCGACGCCCTTCCACGAGCGGTGGCCGCACTTGATGAGCTCGCCCGTCGGCAGGACCGCTTCGAGCCCGAGCACGTAGTCCTTGGTGACGCCGTACTTGAGCGCCCGCGGCCCGCCCGCGTTGTGCGCGAGGTTGCCGCCGATGGTGCAGATGGCTTGGGAGTTCGGGTCGGGCGGGTAGAAGAGGCCTTGGTCTTCGACGGCGTTCTGGAGCGTCTCGAGGATGACGCCGGGCTCGACGACGGCGACGCCGTCGGCGGGGGAGATCTCGAGGATGCGGTTCATGCGCTCGAGGGAGACGACGATGCCGCCGCGCTCGGGGACGGCGCCGCCGGATTTGCCGGAGCCGGCGCCGCGCGGGACGACGGGGAGGCGCATGGACTGCGCGTAGGTGAGGACTTTCTGGACGTCCGAGGCGGAGGACGCGAGGACGATGGCGTGCGGGGGATACGAGCCGAGCAGACTCTCGTCGTGCGCGTAGGCGGAGGTGGACTCGCCGGGCTCGAGGACGGTGGCGGAGGGGAGGAGGGCCGTGAGCTGCGCGGCAAGGGAGGACATGGGGGGAGGATAGCAGGCACGTCGCCGGTGGGGTCCCTGTCCGTGGATAGCACGAAACAAAAGCATGGCTTTAGTTATGTGTGCATCCTGACGCAGACTTGCTTACATGCTTGCACAAAACTAAAGTTTGGTTTACGTTTCGTGAGTGACTCGATCCCTTCCCTCCAGCCCCGACTTCGATCGCCTCTACGAGACCGCCGCCGCGCAATCGGGCCTCTTCACCACTCAGCAGGCCGCCGCCGCCGGCTATTCGCCGCAGCTCCTCGTCCACCACGTCCACGCCGACAAGGTCACCCGCGTCCGACGGAGCATCTACCGCCTGGTCCACTTTCCCGCCGGCGAGCACGAGGACCTCGTCGCTGCCTGGCTCTGGTCTGAGCAAGCGGGCGTCCTCTCGCAGCAAACCGCGCTTGCCCTCCACGGTCTGTCGGATGCGCTGCCTGCGCGGATCCACCTCACGCTCCCGGCCGCGTGGCGGCGCCGGCGCCTTCGCGTGCCTGACGGCGTCATCCTCCATCACGACGACGTCGCGCCCGCCGATCGTGCGTGGTTCGGCGCGGTCCCCATCTCCAATCCACGACGCACACTGAACGACTGCGCTCGCGCAGGCCTCTCGCCGGAGCTTCTGCGACAGGCCGCACAGCAAGCGCTTCGTCGCGGGCTCGTCACCAGACGCGAGCTCGCTGACGTCGACGTCGCCCTCGCTCCCTTTGGCGGCCTCGCTGCATGACGATTCGCAGGTACACCTCGCCGGAGGCTTTCAAGCAAGCGCTCGAACAACGGCTCCGGGGCTCGACCAGGACTGGTGTCGAGTTCTCCCGCCGACGGCAGCTCCTCGTCTTCGATCGCTTCCTCGCGCGCGTGGGCGCCGTGTTGGGTGATGCGGTGACGTTGAAGGGAGGTCTGGTCCTCGAGGTCCGCCTCGAGCGCGCCCGCACGACGAAGGACATCGATCTGCGCCTGATGGGCTCATCCGAAGGCCTCCTGGCCAAGCTGCAGGAGGCTGCGCGGCGAGAGCTCTCGGACTTCCTGACCTTCGAGGTCGGTCCCGACCAAGACCACCCGGAGATGCAGAACGATCGAATGCAGTACGACGGTCTCCGCTTTCGCGCAGAGTGCCGCCTGGCCGGCAAGCTGTATGGACAGCCGTTCGGCGTGGACGTCGCCTTTGGCGATCCGATCCTGGGCGAGCCCGAGGTCGTCGTCGCCGCCGACGTGCTCGCGTTCGCGGGCGTCGCGCCGCCGAGGCTGCGCCTGTACCCGATCGAGACGCACATCGCCGAGAAGCTCCACGTGTACACGATGCCGCGCCCTCGTCCGAATTCCCGGGTGAAGGATCTGCCCGACATCGCCCTGCTCGCGACGGTGCGGGCTCTCGATGCGAGGCGGCTGCGGCAGGCGCTCGAGCAGACGTTCACGTTTCGCAAGACGCACCTGCTGCCCGGTGCGCTGCCCGAGCCTCTCCCTGCATGGACCAGCCCCTACGCCGCGATGGCCCGAGACGATCAGCTCCCGTGGCTCACGCTGGCCGACGTGACCAGCGCGGCGCGGGCATTCCTTGATCCTGTTCTCGCGGGCAAGGCCGAGGCGAGGTGGAATCCCAATCGATGGGCGTGGATTCCTCGGTGAGACAACCCGGCTCGTCCCTCACGTTCCCGCTCACGCCGGCCAGGCGTCGCGCTAGACTTCCCGCTCCCTGTCGAGGACCCGCGTGACCCTCTTCCTCCGCATCACCGCCATCCTCCTCATGGCCTTCTCCGCCATCATGCTCTTCGGCGTCGCCGTCGCCCCCAAGCCCGGCGACTTCGTCCCCGCGCTCATGGTCCTCGGCGTCGGCATCGGCGGCTTCTACCTCTTCCTCCACGCCCGCAAGCGCGACGCGCGCGACGAACAAGTCGCCCTCACCGGCCGCCTCCTCGCGCTCGCCGAGAAGTCCAACGGCGCGCTCTCCGTCGCCCAGGTCGTGGCGGCCTTGAGCCTCACCGCCGACGAAGCCCGCGCCGCGCTCACGCAGCTCTCGCGCGACGGCCTCGCGACGTTCGAGGTCGACGAGCAGGGGACGGCCATCTATCGCGTGCAGAAGCTGTGACCAGCCTCTCCTACGACACGATTCGGCTGAGCCATTGGAACGGCCTGGCGCGAGGCAACGTCCGCGCATGAACGGCCCCACCCCATTCTCGCCCCGCGTCCAGGCTTGGCTCGCCACCTTCCACCGCGGCCGCGGGAGCACATTCGCGGAGTTCCTCGCGCGGCGCATCGCCGAGGAAGACTGACCGCCCTCCGATGGGACTCCGATGTCGGGCTTTCCCCGCGCCTTGCGGATGAGAGGTCGTCCACTCTCACCGGAGCCCCGACATGCCGACCGCCGCCTTCGCCGCCTCCCGCGCCATCCTCGCCTACGCCGGCCTCCCCGCCACGCCAACCGCGCAGAAGCTCGTCAATTTCCAGTCCTGCACCGCGCCGTTGCAGTGCCAGTCCAACCTCTGCATCCAGCAGCAGTGCGTCCCCTCGCTCCTCCCTCCTGGCCACGTCTGCGGCAGCGACAACGAGTGTCAGGCGCACCTCTGTCACAAGGAGCCGAACACCCCCGGCGGCGGCGTCTGCGCGCTCCCCGGGCAGAAGTCGTTCACGCGCGCGGACTTTCAGCGGTGCAACGCCAACGCGCAGTGCGCCTCGGGCGTCTGCGACGCGGAGCTCCAGGGCTGCGTTCCCAAGAGCGGACTGTTGCCCGGCTTCCGCGCCACGCGCGCGAACTTCTGCGCGTCCAAGTCGCTGCGCGTGCTCGATGCGAGCGGCAAGGTCGCGTCCTGCACCACCCCGTCAGGCTCTCGCGTGAACCTGGTCGCGGGCCAGCGCTGCGGGAGGGACAGCGACTGCAACTCCAGGCGTTGCCGCATGGCCAAGGCGCAAGGGTCGCTCCTGACGCTGACGCTGTTGAACTACCAGACGTGCAACGCGTCCACTGGCGCCGGCTCGGGCTACGGCTGCAGCGTCGACAGCGATTGCGCCTCGCGGCACTGCGTCGCGCTGCTCGGCATCGGGGTGTGCTCGCCGAGCCCCAAGGCGCACTGAAACCAACGGAGGCCTGTCTGAAGCGGATACGCTAACAATGGGTGCGAGCTGCCCGCGCTGTGCGCTCTCGACGCGAAGAGCTCAAGCTGCTCTGAGAGGACCGCATGACCACCACCGAGACCGACGCGCTGACCGCCATCTACGCAGGCATCAGCGGCGACGACATCCCCGCCGCCCTCGCGCACTTCCACCCCGAGGTCGTCCGCATCGAGCCCGACGACTTCCCCGGCGCAGGCACCTACCGCGGGCTCGCCGAGCTCAGCGCGCACTTCTCCAAGGCCCGCGCCACCTGGGCCGAGGGCGTCTGCCGGCCGGAGCAGTTCGTCGCCGCGGGGGACAAGATCGTCGCGCTGCTCCACGTGCGCGTGCGGATGAAGGGCCGCGACGCCTGGACGGAAGGGCGGCTCGCGGATGTGTTCACGTTCCGCGAGGGCAAGGTGATCGAGATGCGCACGTTCGGCGAGCGGGCCGACGCGCTCGCGTGGGCCGGTCAACTCGCCACCACCCCCGACACAGCCGCGCTCCGCCCCTTCCTCCCCACCCGCGACCTCGTCGTCTCCAAGCGCTTCTACGTCGCGCTCGGCTTCACGCTCGTCCTCGACAGCGACGTCGCCATCCTCCGCATCGGGCACACGAGCATCATCCTGCACCCGCCCATCGCCGAGGGCGCCACCGACAACCTCATGCTGCAGCTCATGGTCGACGACCTCGACGCGTGGTGGGCGCGCATCGCTGCGCTCGACCTGCCGGCGAAGTTCGGCGTGCCCGCGCCCAAGCCGCCACAGACGCAGCCGTGGGGGCTGCGCGTGGCCTATGTCGTCGACCCGGCGGGCGTGCTCTGGCACATCGCGCAGCGCAGGCCGGGCAAGCCGCACGACTGGTGACGGCGCCTAGAACAGCTTCCACGAGTGCGTCGCCGACACCCCGATCTCGATCGGCGTCGCCACGCCCACGCCGAAGTTCGCGCTGAAGGCCACGCCGCTCGGCAGGAACTGGTCGTCGAGGTCCAGCTCGCCGCCCGCGCCGAAGCCCACCGGCAGGCCGCCGAACTCGAGCTGCTTGAGCTCCCCGCTCGCCGCCACCGCGAAGCCCCAGCCCTCGAAGCTCGCCCAGTCCTTGGCGAACTGCACGCCCTCGCCGCCCACGAAGCTGCCGCCGGCCGAGCTGGTGGCCTGCGCGCCGAGGTTGAAGAACACGTGCACGTCCGGCAGGTAGGGCAGGGGAGTGCCCGGATGATTCGCCGCGAACCCGCTCCCGGTCTTGAGCGAATCCGTGGGCACCTTCCACACGATGGAGAACCCATATTGGTAGCCAGCGATCGCGGCCACGGACACGCCGTAGTTCACCGCCGCGTATGTCTCGCGCTGCTTGTAGTTGGTCACGAGGCCCATGCCCATGTCCTGCAGGCGCTTGGCCAGCACCTTCGGCTCGCAGAGCACGTCGGGCGCCAGCAGCGCTTCGAACTGCGCCTCGTGCTTGAGCAGGTCGCGGAACACGCCCTCCGCGTTGACCACCGCCTCGCCCACGGGCCCGGTCTTGGTGCCGACGAAGTCGTTCAAGTCCGCGAGCCGCGCCTTCGCGTCCTTGGCGATCTTCTTGCTCGCGAGGTCGGCCGTCTTGGAGCTGACCTGCGGCTTCACAGCGGCGACGAAGGCCTTGAGCGCCAGGTCCTCCACGTACTTCGGCCCCTTGCGCACGTCGCTGATGGCCAGGTTCACCTGCGTCGCCAGCGCCTTGCAGCCGGCCGTGCCGAGCTCGGGCACGCACTTGGGCACATCGCCCGGGTGCCACCCGCCGCTGAAGACGTCGAGCACGCCCTCGCCGCACGAGGCCACCGCGTCGCAGTCCTTCTCGTGTCCCTTGCAGACCACCGACCAGGCCTCCTTCGCGCCCTTGCCGATCTGCGCGCAGGCCTCCTTGCCGATGGCGCCGCAGATCACCTTCTCGGGCGAGGCGTCGCCCTTCCGGCAGGTGCCCGACGAGCTCACGAGGCTCTTCTCGCACTTGCAGTTTCCGCTGCAGCCAGGCTCCTCGTGCAGCCCCTTCTTGCACGCGCCGAAGCTGCTCTCGAACACGCAGCACGCGCGCTCGCCCACGCCGCCGCAGCTCGTGACCTTCTTCCAGCACATCGACGACGACGAGGCCAGGCTCACGCCGCCGCACTTGCAGTTGCCCTTGCAGCCGCTCGCCTCGAAGAGGCCGCTGTCGCACGGACCCTTGGAGCGCTCTCCGATGCAGCAGGCCCGCTCGCCCTCACCACCGCACGACGACGCAGCGCGCGCCTCGAAGGACGCGAACAGACAGCCCAATGCTGCGGCCAGGAACATCGCTCTCGAAGTCAGGGGCATCATGGTTGCTCCTCGGCGGCGAGGGTTGGGTGGGCCGCAAGTCGGAGCATCGCAAGCCGCGCGCCAGTGGCTGTTCACTCTCAGGCACTGCGCTGACAAGGCCGCCGCGCGCGGGATGAGGACCGATCCCGGGATCGATCCCGGCTGGGCTCGAGGCGCAGCGACGCACGGGCTCGCTCGACACGCGCGCAGGACCTGATATCCGGGAAGGACCCATGGCCGCCCACGCCTTGCGCATCTTCCTCTCGGCCTTCGCCGCCCTCGTCGCCTACTTCGCCACCGGCGGCGCGCTCTTCGCCGCGATGCCCTGGCTCAAGGAGGAGTTCAAGAAGCACTCGGCCCTCTTCCGCGAAGAGGCGCAGATGATGAAGGCGATGCCCATCGGCATGGCCGGCATGTTCCTGGCCATGTTGTCGCTCGCGGTCATCTACGCGCACATCCCCGCGGTCGCCCCCGGCGCGCTGCAGGGCGCGGGCTTCGGCGCGCTCGTCGGCGTGCACGTCTTCGGCGCGTTCGTGCTGCACAACCACATGAACCTGAACGTGAGCTGGCGGCTCACGCTGTGGTCGGGCGCGGCGTATCTGCTGGAGTGGATCGTCGCCGGGACCGCGCTGGGCGCGATCTTCCGCTTCTAGCTACAACTCCAGCGCGAGGGACAACCCCGCATCCACTCGTTCCATCACGCGCCTGCCCAAGCTGCTCGCGAGCTCGGTCAGGAACTCCTTGTCGACGGTCATGATTTGACACACGAGCGCCACCGAGGTCCGCGCAAGGCCCGTGTCCGATTCCTTGAGCAAGACGTTTCCGACGGCCTCTGCGCGCTTCAGGTTGGTCGTCAGCGGCACGACCATGACCGTCTGCAAGCGGCTCTCCGTCAGCAAGTCATCTTGGACGATGAGGACCGGCCTGCGCATGCCGGGTTCGGAACCCCGTGGCTCTGCTAGATCTGCCCACCAAATCTGGCCGCGCTTCATTCGTCATTCCACTCGATGGCTGCGAGTGTGCGCCGAGTCGTCCGGCGTCGGAACCGGGCTTCTGCAGGCGCCTCCCCTGCCGCGAATCCAGCATCGTAGGAGGCGCGCACCTCCGCATCGCGCAACGACGCCATCATCTTCTCGACGGCGCGGGTGAAGAACTCGCTGCGCGAGATACCGAGCTTGCGCGCGGCCTTCTCTGCCTTGGCGAAGATGGGGTCGGGGATGGAGATGGCTGTCTTCATGTGGCAAGTATAACCGGGGTTATACCGAAGTGACAG
>JAFEBC010000336.1 GCA_018266095.1 Deltaproteobacteria bacterium | reverse complement strand
GGCAGGGCTGCGGCTATGGCTACGTGCCCTTCTTGTGCAGCGGACAGGCCTCCAAGGCGCTCGCGGGGTCGATCGCGTCCTTGCCCTCGATGAGGATGTTGGCTGTCGCACTCGCGCTCCCCCTGGCCTGCGCCGCGCCGCAGAAGACGGAGGCGCCCAACGCGAACGCCAACGCCAACGCTCACGCCAACGCCAACGCGAGCGCAAACGCCAACGCGAACGCGAACGCCAACGCGAACGCCGACGCCTCCGCGAACGCCACTCCCGCCCCTCTCCCCGACGAGCCCACGCCCACCCTGCGCCTCCCCGCGCACACCAAGCCGCTCCACTACGCGGTCGCCCTCGACGTCGATCCGTCGCAGAAGACCTTCACCGGCACGGTCACCATCGACCTCGAGGTCACCGAGCCGCGGCGCATCCTGTGGCTGCACGGGCTGCACCTCGACCTCAAGAGCGTCACCGCCGAGTTCGCGGGCAAGACCCTCACAGGCACCGCGAAGCAGATGACCGACGACGGCGTCCTGCGCGTGGGCCTCCCCGAGGCGGTGGGGCCGGGGCAGGGCAAGCTCACCTTCGTCTACGAGGCGCCGTTCGACACGCAGCTCGCCGGTCTCTACCTCGCGCAAGCCAACGGCAAGCCCGGTGCGTACACGCAGTTCGAGGCCATCGACGCGCGCCGCGCGCTGCCGTGCTTCGATGATCCGCTCTACAAGACGCCGTGGGATCTCACGCTGACGGTCCCTGCCGATCTCGTCGCCGTGGCCAACACGTCCGAGGTGAAGACCGAGCCCGCGGGCCCGGGCAAGAAGCGCGTGACCTTCGCCACCACCAAGCCGCTGCCCACCTACCTCATCGCCCTCGCCGTCGCCGATCTCGACGTGGTGACCTCGCCGGCGCTGCCGCCGAACGAGCTGCGCAAGCACCCGCTCACCCTCCGCGGCCTCGCGCCCAAGGGACGCGGCGAGGAGCTGAAGTTCGCGCTGCAGCAGGCGGCGGGCATCATGACGCGCCTCGAGCAGTGGTTCGGCCTGGAGTACGCGTACGACAAGCTCGACCACATCGCGGTGCCCGACTTCACGCACGGCGCGATGGAGAACCCGGGGCTCATCACGTATCGCGATTCGGCGCTGATGTACGCGGCGGGGCGCAACGCGCGGCAGAACGAGGTGAGCATCACGGGCACGGTGGCGCACGAGATGGCGCACCTGTGGTTCGGCGACTTCGTCACGCTGCGCTGGTGGACGGACGCGTGGCTGAACGAGGCCTTCGCCACTTGGATGGGCACCAAGATCGAGCAGGACCTCGCGCCGCAGTACGAGGCGCAGCTCGGGCTGCTCAACGCGATCCACGCGGCCATGCGCCAGGACTCGCTGACCACCGCGTTCGCCATCCGGCAGGAGGTCACGCGCACCGGCGACATCGAGAGCCTGTTCTCTCCCATCACGTACCAGAAGGGCGCGGGCGTGCTGTCGATGTTCGAGCGCTGGGTGGGCAAGGAGAAGTTCCAGGAGGGCGTGCGCGCGTACCTGCGCGAGCACGCGCACGGTGGCGGGTCGACGGATGACCTGCTGGCCGCGATCTCCAAGGCGGCGGGCAAGGACGTGACCACGCCGTTCCGGACCTTCATCGACCAGGCGGGGCTTCCACAGATCAACGTGCAGGTGGCGTGCGAGAAGGGCAAGGGGACGCTGCACCTCAAGCAGTCGCGCGCGCTGCCGCTCGGCGCCGTGGCCACGCCGGAGATGAAGGCGCAGCGCTGGCAGATCCCGATGTGCGTGCGCTACGGCGCGGGCAAGAAGGCGCTGGAGACCTGCACGCTGCTCACTGAGACCGAGGGCACCGTGCCTCTCGAGGCGTGTCCGAGCTGGGTGATGCCCAACGCGGACGCAGCCGGCTATTTCTTCTGGTCGCTCCCGACGGCGGAGCTGCGCAAGCTCACGGCGCAGCTCGCGCAGCTCAACACGCGCGAGAAGCTGTCCTTGTCGGCGTCGCTCTCGGGCGGGATGGACAACGGCTCGCTCGCCGCGGCGGACGTGCTGTCGGCGCGGGAGCACCTCGCGCGCGATCCGGATCGGCTCGTGTCGGTGTCGTCGATCGCGCTGTTGGGCGTGATCGATCGCGACTGGCTGGACGAATCGCTGCGGCCCAAGCTGTGGGCCATCGGGCGCTCGATGTACCAGCCGCTGGGCAAGAAGCTCGGCTGGACCGCGGCCAAGGACGAGGAGTTCGCGGTGGCGCGGCAGCGCAGCACGGTGCTGAACTTCCTCGCGGGCCTGGGGCACGATCCGGAGGTGCTGGCGCAGGCGGCGAAGCTCGGCCGCGAGTACGCCAACCTGGGCGCGCCGGGCTTCAAGACCGGCGTGGTCGATCCCGAGCTCGCGGGCATCGCGCTGTGGGCCGCGGTGAAGACGGGCGATGAGGCCTTCTACGACGCGCTCTTGAAGAAGCTGGAGACGCTCGAGGACTCCTCGTCGCGCACCCGGGTGCTGACGGCGCTGCGCGCGAGCGACGACCCCAAGATGGTGCAGCGCGGCCTCGCGCTGGTGCTCGACAAGCGGCTCAAGAAGGCGGAGCGGCCGACCATCCTGGCCAACTACCTCACGCGGCCCGAGACGCGGCAGCAGGCGACCGACTTCGCCGAGGCGCACTTCGAGGAGATCCTGCCGCTCATCCCGGAGCGGCGGCACGCGACGCTCCTGTCCGAGCTCGTGCGCTCGTTCTGCGACGCGAAGAAGGTGGCCGAGGCGCTGGCGTTCGTGGAGCCGCAGGTGAAGAAGCACCCGGCCACCGAGCAGGAGGTGCGCGAGGCGATCGAGGCGGCGCACCAGTGCGTGGCGCTGCGCGAGGCGCAGGGAGCGAGCGCGGCCCAGTGGGTGGAGAGCCACGGGAAGCTGCCCAAGGCGCGCTGAGCCCGGACGGGAGCGCCGGCGCGGGCCGCGAGGGGCGCGCCTCCGCACGGCAAGATCGCGGGGGGCGAATTCCGGGTTGCGTGCGCGGCGCGTGCGTGCACACAGGATGCGCATGCGCATCTTCGTCACCGGGGCGAGCGGGTTCGTCGGCAGCCATCTGGTCGAGCGGCTGCTCGCGCAGGGGCACGCGGTGTCGGCGCTCTTGCGCAAGACGAGCGACACGAGCCTCCTGGGCGCGTCGCTGCAGCAGATCCAGACCGTCGAGGGTGATCTCGATCCGCGCGCGGAGGCGAGCCAAGAGCTCGTGGCGGCGCTGGGGAAGTGCGACGTGGTCATCCACGCGGGCGGCACCACGCGCAAGACGAAGAAGACCCGCGAGGAGCTCTTTCGCATCAACGAGGGCGGCACCGAGCGGCTGGCCAAGCTGTGCGCGGGCTTGGACAAGCCGCCCAGGCTCGTGGTCACGGGCTCGATCGCGGCGGTCGGGCCCTCGCGCGATGGGCACGCGCTGACCGAGAGCGATCCCTGCGCGCCGCTCTCGGTGTACGGGCAGTCGAAGCTGGCCAAGGAGAAGGCGGCCTTCGCGCACCAGGGCAAGCTGGAGGTGGTGGTGGTGCGGCTGCCCGGCATCTACGGGCCGCGCGACGTGAACTTCGTGCAGCTCGCGCGCACGGTGCAGCGGCACATCCGGCCCGTGGGCGCGCGGCGGGTGGACTTCGCGCACGTGCACGACACCTGCGACGCGCTGCTCGCGTGCGCCACGCATCCCAAGGCCGCGGGGCAGATCTTCCACGTCACCAGCGGCCCGCTCGCGCTGGGAGAGGTGGGCAAGACGCTGGCGCGCCTCTTGGGGGTGAGCGCGGTGCCGCTGCCGCTGCCGGGCGCGGTGCTCAAGCCCGTGTCGCTGGTGGCGGAGGCCATCGGCTACGTGAGCGGCAAGCCGACCTCGCTCGACCTGGACAAGGTGCGCGAGATGTCCGAGAGCTGGCCGGTGTCGATCGCCAAGGCCAAGGACCTGCTCGGCTGGGAGCCGCGCGTGACCTACGAGGCGGGCGCGCGCGGGGCGATCGAGTGGGCCCGCGCGGCAGGCAAGCTGTAGACCGCCGATCAGCGCGGGACCTGGCCCCGCCGTCGAGCTATTTCGGCTCCAGCGGCCAGCGCAGCTCCACATCGAGCAGCGAAGGCTCGGCGTGCTCGATGGGCTTGAGCGTCAGCTCGATCGGTCCCGAGCGCGCGAACACGGTCCCCAGCGCGCCCTGCGCGATGAGCAGCGGCGCGGCGGCCGATGAGCGCAGCGCGTCGAGCGGCGAGAGGCCCTTGAGCGCCTTGAGGAACTCCTTGGGCAGGAAGCGCGCGTTGAGCTCGGTGGGGCCCGCGGCGCCGAGCGAGGGAGCGGCCTCCGGGCAGGGCGCGGCCAGCGTGACCACCTCGCCAAAGCTGCGCACGCAGAGGCCGCCGATGGGTGTCGAGGTCTGGGCCAGCGCGCCACCCGTCACCGCGGTGGTCAGCGAGAAGGGGAACGCGGCCACCATCGCGAGGTCGTCTCGTGCGTGCAGGAGGCCCTTCAGCTCGACGCCCTCGAGGCGGAAGAGCGCGCCGTCCTTCGCGGCCGACAGCACCTGGTCCAGCAGCGCGTCGAGGTCCGCGCGCGCGGCCTTGGGCGCCAGCGCCTGGAGCAGGCCGTGCGCCTGCGGCTTCACCCACGCGCGCAGGGCCGGACCGGGCGCCACGCGGGCGCACACGAGCGGCGTGCCCGCGCAGGCCTCCGCAGAGGGCGACGGGCCCGCGAGCCAGGGCTCCTTCGTCTCCAGCGCGGCGCGGCCCTTGGCGATCACGCCTTGCTCGGAGAAGTCGAAGTCGATGGCGAGCGCGCCGTTCTCCTCTGCGCTGCGCGCGTACAGGGACACCGGCCCGTGCACGCCCGCGAGCATGGCCACTGCCTGCGGGTTCGAGAGCAGGCTCGCCGCCGCGCGCGCCGCCTTCTTTCCCGCGAAGAGGCCGTCGAGCTGCCGCAGGAGCGCCACCGCGTCGCGGCCGGAGGCGGTCAGGAGCCACGCGGCGCCATCGGCGGTGCGCACGAGGCCCGCGCGGAAGGCCTTGTTGCCCCCCGCGACCAGCGCGTCCTTGAGGCCGGGCACCGGCTTGGTCGGCGAGAGCGCCTCGAGCCACACGGGCAGGCGCTTTCGGGCCTTGGCCGCGTCGCCCAGCGGCGCCACCAGACCCACCGCGTGCTCTGCCAGCGACACCGCGCGCAGGCCCTCGGGCGCGAGGCCGCACTCGGCCTGCTCGGCGGCGGAGAACAGATCGACGCCGACTCCGCGCGAGGCGTCGTCGGGATCGCGCGCGTCCTGGCCGGTCTTGCCCCAGATGGCCTGCGTGAACGGCCGCGTGCCCGAGAGCGCCTGGTCGCCGCGCAGGAAGACGGCGGTGCGAACGTCCGCGGGGACGAGCCGCGCCCCTTCGGGCACGTCGCCGGCCGCGCCCGCAGCCAGCGCCGCGCGCGCGAACGCACAGAGGGACAACACGAGGAGGGACCGCATGTGCATGTTGTTACTGTCGCACGAGCCGCGCGCCAGTGAGCTTGTCGTGCAGCGTCTGGCCTTGCGGATCGAGCAGCGCGAGCCAGAAGCCCAACAGGCCGAACGCCGCCGAGGGGATCGACAGCGCCGCGCGCAGGAGTGCCCGCAGCGGCGAGAGCGGCCCGCCATCATCGCGCGTGAGCCGCGTCCCCGTGAGCACCATGCCCGGCGTGCGCCCGCCCAGCGCCGAGAACAGCCACGAGTACGCGAGCGCCAGCGCGCAGCCCACCGACAGCCACGCGAGCTTCAGGCCGCTCCCGAAGAGGAGCTGATCGGCCCAGCTCTGCAAGGACTGCGTGCCCGCGGGCGCGAGGTGCTGCGCGCCCAAGACCCACACCGCCAGGCCCACGAAGAGCGCGAGCGACGAGAGCACCAGCACGGCGTCGATGGTCCAAGTGAGCAGCCGCTGCGAGAGCGAGGGCCGCGTGGGATCGGCGGGCTCGGAGATGGCGGAAGCCGGCGCGTCCTGATTCGGCGGCTCTGAAGACGCGTCCTCGCGGATCGAGATCGCGCCGACACCGAGCGGGTTTGCGGGCTCCGGAAGCGGGCTCTTGTCCATCACCGGCGGCGGCGGCGTGGTGTCCAGCGCGAGCGCGGATTCTGGCACGAGCGAAGGCTGCTCGACCTTCACGGCCTGCGGCGCCAGCGCGGCCTCGGGCGCCTGCGCGCGCTCGATCACGAGCGGCTGCGGCACGGAGACCTGGGGCGGCTCCGAGGCCAGCGGCGCGAACGGCGTCTCGTCCGGCGGCTCGGTCACGGCCAGGTGCGGATCGAACTTCGCGCCCTCGATCTTCGGGTCGGAGATCTCGTCGAAGTGGATCTGCGCCGGCTTGGGCGGCCGGGACGGCTTGGCCGCGGCGGCCTTCGGCAGCGGATCCGAATGGATCGACAGCGCGCCCACACCTGCACCGCGCGGAGGCGGGTCGGAGTCGATGGACAGCGTCACCGGCGCGACCTTGGCGCGCTCCATCACCAGCGGGATGTCCGCCTGCCTCTCGAGGGGCGGGGCGATCTGCGGCGCCTCGGGCAGCGCGTCGATGGCGCTCGCGGCCTTGGCCCACGCCACCTCGGGCTCCGACAGCTCGATCGGCTGCTCGCTCGAAAGCCGCTCCGACTTCGTGCGCGCCTCAGGGACCGGCGTGCCCATCGTGTACTCGGGCTCGCTCTCGATCGGCAGCGACGGCGCGGCCATCACGGGCTCATCCGCCTGCGCGCGCTCCACCCTGGGCGGCGGCGACGGCGGCGCGATCGGGCCGGGCCGGTTCTGCGGATTGAGCGCGAAGCAGCGCAGGCACCGGTCGGCGCGCGGCGAGAGCGGGTGTGCGCAGCGGATACAAAGCATGACACGCGGAGGCTACGTTCAACTTCGTTCCCGTCAAGAAAGAATCGTGCAGTGCCGGACGATGCGCGACCTCAGCGGCCCCCGCGACACGCCGTCGCGCTTGCCCCGAGCGTCCCGGTTCGCTATGTGCACGCGCACTTTCCGACCCTGGAGGCACCATGGCGACGCGCATCGAGAAGGACACCTTCGGCCCCATCGAAGTCCCCGCGGACAAGCTCTGGGGCGCGCAGACGCAGCGCAGCTTGGGCAACTTCAAGATCTCGACTGAGAAGATGCCGCACGCGCTGGTGGTGGCCCTGGCGCAGGTGAAGCGCGCCGCCGCGGTGGTGAACCGCGACCTCAAGGTGCTCGACGCCAAGAAGGCCGAGGCCATCATCGCCGCCGCCGACGAGGTCATCGCCGGCAAGCACGAGGGCGAGTTCCCGCTCGCCGTGTGGCAGACGGGCTCGGGCACGCAGACGAACATGAACATGAACGAGGTGCTCGCCAACCGCGCCAGCGAGATCCTGGGCGGCGTCCGCGGCGAAGAGCGCCTCATCCACCCGAACGACGACGTGAACAAGGGCCAGTCGTCCAACGACGTGTACCCGACGGCGATGCACGTGGCCGCGGTGCCGGCGCTCGAGGCGCACCTGTTGCCGTCGATCAGCAAGCTGGAGAAGACGCTGGCCGAGAAGAGCGCGGCCTTCAGCGACATCGTGAAGATCGGCCGCACGCACCTGCAGGACGCGACGCCGCTGACGTTGGGCCAGGAGTTCTCGGGCTACGTGGCGCAGCTCGCGCACGGGAAGAGGCACGTGGAGAGCGCGCTGCCGCACCTGCGTGAGCTGGCGCTTGGCGGCACGGCCGTGGGCACCGGCCTCAACGCGCACCCGGAGTTCGCCGTGCGCGTGGCGACGGAACTCACCCGCCTCACCGGCCACACGTTTGTGACCGCGCCCAACAAGTTCGAGGCGCTCGCCACGCACGACGCGCTCGTGTTCGCGCACGGCGCGCTCAAGACGCTGGCGGCGTCGCTGATGAAGATCGCCAACGACGTGCGCTGGCTCTCCTCGGGCCCGCGCTGCGGCATCGGCGAGATCACGATTCCGGAGAACGAGCCGGGGAGCTCGATCATGCCGGGCAAGGTGAACCCGACGCAGAGCGAGGCGGTGACCATGCTCTGCTGCCAGGTGTTCGGCAACGACGTGGCCGTGAACGTGGGCGGCTCGATGGGCAACTTCGAGCTGAACGTGTTCAAGCCGCTCGTCATCCACAACTTCCTGCAGAGCGTGCGGCTGCTCGCGGACGGCGCGGTCAGCTTCAACGACAACTGCGCCGTCGGCATCGAGCCGAACCGCGCTCGCATCGCGCAGCTCACGAATGAGAGCCTGATGCTGGTGACGGCGCTGAACCCGCACATCGGCTACGACAAGGCGGCGAAGATCGCCAAGACGGCCCACAAGGAAGGCACGACGCTCAAGGCGGCCGCGCTGAAGCTGGGCTACCTGACGAGCGAGCAGTTCGATCAGTGGGTGAAGGCCGAGGAGATGGTCGGGCCGCGGAAGTAGGGAGAATTGATTCCCCTAGACCCTCTAGGCTAGACGATTCACATGCTTACTCATCTTCGCGTGTCTGGCTTCAAGGGAATCGGGCCCGCCGCCATCGATCTGCCGCTCGCAAAACTCACTGTAGTGGTCGGCGAGAATGGCGTTGGAAAGTCGAGCCTCTGGCAAGCCCTGGCCTTGACTGCGCAAAGCGCGACCGAGCAACTTGCGCTCTATGACATCGTGTTGGCTGGGTCCAAGTGGCGATATCCAGGAAGGATTGACGAAATCTACCACCGGCACGACCCATCGAAGCCACTGAGCGTTGGTATCGACATGTCCGCGAGTTTGGCCGGGGCGGAAAGCATCGTCTCCTACACGTGGACTCGCGTGGCGAAGGAAGAACAAAGAGCGTTCAAGCACGAGTTCTCCGTCAACGGAGCCCCAATTTGGACTGTTGGTTGGCTTGATCTGGCGCAGGCTTTTGGCGAGCGCCGATTTGAGGCCAACAACCGAGGTGAGCGAGTCTCTGCGACGACGCCCTTTTCGTTCGATAGAGTCCTCGACGAGCAGATGCTTCATCGCCGAGAGCTGGCTGGAGTGCAGCACTCAAAGAACGTGGATGACCTAGTTCAAACCCTAAGACCGATTTTTGCAGCCTACAAGGAACAGTTCCGGAAGACGGGTTACCTAGAGGCACTTCGTGGCAAGGCGTTGGTGGCCCTCGAGCCAGGAGACTCAAACACGGTCGGCCCACATGGGGAGCAACTCGTCAGAGTGCTCAACAACATTCAGGCGCGCGAGCGAAGGAAGGATTTTTCACTCGTGAGAAAATGGGCTGAAAACTACGGACTGCCTCACCTGGATTCGGGAATGCAGACTGGCGGTCTGCTCTCGACCTCCGCCGCTGATCCGCAAACTGAAACATCGGTACGTATACATGACTTTGCCGACGGGGCGTTCCAAGGGCTCCTGCTTGCGGCACAATTGTTCCTGAGTGAACCCGGAACACTCGTCATGATCGATGAGCCTGAGAGCAATCTCCATCCGCGCTTCGAGAAGCTTATGGCCGAAATGTTGGTGGAGGCTGCGAACAACAACAAGCAACTCCTCGTATCGACCCACAGCGAAGTGTTGGTCGCAGCGCTGAGTGGCTTGGTCCGGTCTGGAAAAATTGGACCCCAAAATGTCGCAATTCACGAACTGGCACGGACGGACCAGGGGCTGGTTCTTCGCCAGCTAGACATGAGTTCACGCGGCCTCACCGAATGGGTGAAGAGCTTTTCTGCTGTTGATGACGATCTCAACGCGGAGTGGATCGATGGCCTTCCCGAGTAAGGGTGATCAGGTCGTTGTTGACACTCACGTTCTGAGGCTGGCGGCCGAGCAACGCCGCTCACAAGAGTCAGGTAAGGGCGTACCCAACGGTACAGACCTCGAGGTTCTGGAGAAGCTAGTGGAATCATGTGGAGTGGTACGCCTTTCACATCAACAGGTTCGGAGTGGCGATCAACGAGGCGAGCTCGTCGCGCGACTCCGCAGCGCTGGATTCAGGCGGATCGCTCAGTCGACGATCCTTGCGCGCTTGGATGCGGAAAGGAAGCTGAGGCGGACGCCAAGGATGCGGATCGATTCTGATGGTTACGTGGGTCCTCATGAGGGAAGGAAGCACGCGAACACGACCGACGACGCACACTTAACTGACGCCGCTCGAGAGTTCGGAGCAGCAATTGTCGTGACTCGAGATAAGAACCTGCTCCAAAAGGCAGCTAGGTTCCAGAAAGATCTCGGGGTTACCGTGCTCACTCCCGAGGAAGCACTCTCGTTGTAGAGTCGCCGCTACGGATTCAGCAGCCGCATCGTCCACCGCGCGTCGATCGCCTCGCGCCGGTACTCCTCGCGCTGGTGCAGCCGCGCCGGATCTGCGCGCCAGAACTCGATCAGCGCGGGCACCAGCCGGAAGCCGCCCCAGCGCGGGGGGCGCGGGACGTCCTGGCCCTGGAAGCGCTGCGTGGCGTCCTGGAGCGCCTGCATCAGCGCCTCGCGCGACGACAGCTCGTGGCTCTGCGCGCTGGCCCAGGCGCCCAATTGGCTCGCGCGCGGGCGGGTGGCGAAGTAGGCGTCGGCCTCGGCGTCCGGCACCTGCGTGGCGCGGCCCTCGAAGCGGATCTGCAGCTCCAGCGCCTGCCAGTGGAACAGGAGCGCCGCGTCCGGGTGCGCGCGCAGCTCGCGGCCCTTGTGCGAGTCCAGATTGGTGAAGAACGTCAGGCCGCGCGCGTCCGCATCCTTGAGCAGCACGATGCGCGAGCTGGGCCGGCCATCGTCGCCGACGGTGGCCAGGGACATCGCCGTGGGCTCGAGCTGCCGCGGCTCGCTGCGCGCGAGGGCCAGGAGGTTCAGGAAGCGCGCGAGCGGGTCCTCCCGATGCTGCGCGAAGGCCGCGTCCACGCGCGCGGGCTCTGCGGCGGTGCGGGCGCGTCCGGCGTGGGCGAGGTCTGGCGAGTCGGACATGGTGCGTTGCATATAGCCTCTGTTAGAAACGCCCGCCATGGAGAGACTGCTCGCCACCCTGGAACGGCGCCTCGGCCGCTACGCGCCGCCCAACATCATCCTGCCGCTCGTGGTGAGCCAGCTCATCGCCTACTTCTTCATCATGACGTCGCCGCGCGCGTACGACTACTTGACGCTCACGCGCAGCGACCTGCTCGACGGGGAGTGGTGGCGGCTCATCACCTTCCTCGCCATGCCGTGGAGCGCCGGCCTCGGCAGCCTGGGCATGATCATGACGGTGATGAGCCTCGTGTTCCTCTACTTCATCGGGAACACGCTGGAGTCGGAGTGGGGCACCTTCCGCTTCGACGTCTTCTATCTGGTGGGCGTGCTGGGCGCGATCGCGTGCGCGTTCATCGTCGGCGGATCGACGAACTACTACCTCAACGAATCGCTCTTCCTCGCCTTCGCCACGCTGTTCCCCGACTATCAGATCCTGCTCATCATCATCCCCGTCCGCGTGAAGTGGCTGGGCTGGCTCACGGGCGCGACGCTCATCTACCAGTTCATCACCGGCACGATGGCGGGGCGCGCCGGCATCCTCATCTCGCTCGCGCCGTGGTTCCTGTTCTGCTTCCGCACCTTCGTCGACCACCTCCAGGGGCGCGTGGGCGGCGTGCAGAGCCGTGGGCGGCGCAACTCCTGGCGGCAGACCTCGGCGCCTGTCGAGCGGGCGCCGCGCGTGTGCGCCCTCTGCGGCAAGAGCGAGCGCGACGATCCCAACCTCGAGTTCCGCGTGTGCGAGTGCGAGAAGTGCGGCGGCAAGGCGACCACCTTCTGCCTCGCGCACGCGAAGAACCACTGACGCGAAGAATCCCCGAGAGGACCGAACGAGACCATGCGCCGCCTGTTCATCAGACCCGAGCAGCTCGCGAGCGCGGCGGGCGCGCGCGTGCCGCTCGACGACGCGCAGCGGAGGCACCTGGCCGTGCTGCGGCTCGCGGACGGCGCGGAGCTGGAGGTGTTCGACGGCCTCGGCGCGCGGCACCTGGCGAGGCTCACCGGAGAGTCGATCGAGCTCACGCAGAAGCTGCCCGACCGCCCGCGCGGCGCGCTCGAGGCGTGGCTCGCGCAGGCGCTGTCGAAGGCGGACAAGTTGGAGCTGGTGCTGCAGAAGGCCACCGAGCTGGGCGCGGCGCGCGTGCTGCCGTTCGAGGCCGAGCGCAGCGTGGTGAAGCTCGAGCCGGAGCGCGCGCAGCACAAGCTGGAGCGCTGGACGCGCATCGCGCAGGAGGCCGCGCGGCAGTGCGGACGGGCGGAGGTGCCGGCGATCGACGCGCCCGTGACGTTCGCGAAGCTGCTCGATCACGCGCTGTCGGATCCGGAGCGGCGCGTGATCCTGCTCGACACGGGCGCCTTGCCCTTGACGCTCTCGCAGGCCGCGCGCGGGGAGATGAAGGTGGTGCTGGTGGTCGGGCCCGAGGGCGGCTTCTCCAATGAAGAGCGCGCGCTCGCGGAGTCCAAGGGCGCGCTCCTCGCCTCGATGGGCCAGCTCATCCTGCGCACCGAGACGGCGGGCCTCGTGGCGCTGTCCATCGTGCGTCACCTGGCCGGCGAGCTGGGCTAGCGGCGGTCCCCGATCGCGCTCGCGTCCGCGCTGGGAGCGGTCCAGCGCGCCGCCGTCCTACTTCGCCCGCGTCAGCTCCACGCGCAGCCAGCCGTCCTTGTTGGTGCGCGCGTGCGGCTGGAGCCCCTGCGCCACGTACGCGGCCTCAGCCTCATCGCCCTGGTGCGCGAGCAGGCCCGACAGCACCAGCACGCCGCCCGGCGCGACCTTGCGCGCGATCT
>JAFEBC010000335.1 GCA_018266095.1 Deltaproteobacteria bacterium | reverse complement strand
GTTGGCCGCGAGCACCACCGCGCCCTCGGAGGTGGTCTGGTTCACGTGCACGTCGGCGCTGGGGAAGGCGTGGCTCAGGTAGCCGTCCTTGCGCGCGGCCACCGCGTAGCTGCCCACGAGCAGGCGGTCGAACACGTACGCGCCGTCCGCGCCGGTGACGATCGAGCGGCTGGCCGAGGGGATCTCGACGGTCACACCGGAGGCGTCGCTTGTGTCCGAGAGCGTGACCATGCCGCTGATGGCGCCGCGCGCGAGCGAGAGCGTGAGCACGTCAGGCAGGGTGCGCGCCTCGCCGCCCGAGAGATCGAGCACGGTGACGGTGGCGCTGACGTACGTGTCGCTCGCGCAGCGGACCGCGTAGCTCCCGGGCGAGATCCCGGTGAGCGTGACCGCGCCGTTCACGTCCGTGCTGCCCGCGATGGAGGTGCCGTCGATCGAGCAGAGCGCGCCCAAGAGCGGCTGAGGCGAGGCGCCATCGATCTCGCCGTCGACGTGCAGGGTGATCGACGCCGGGTCTGCGAGCAGGGTGAACGAGCCCGCGTCGGTGTTGGCGCCGCTCGCGACCACGAACTGCGAGCCCAGGACCTGCGTGGCGAAGCCGTCGTGCTGCGCGCTGATCTCGTACGTGCCCACGAGCACGTTGCTGAAGCTGAACTCGCCGTCGGCGCCGGTGAGCTGCGTGCCGCCCGCGGGCGCGAGCGTGATCTGCGTGCCGCTGTGCGCGGTCTGGCCGGCGAGCGTGACCTTGCCCGAGAGGCTGCCGCGCGCGAGCGGCAAGGTGATCGACGCGGGCAGGGCCCGTGTCTCGCCGCCGAGGAGGTTGAGCGCGGTCGCCGACGCTGTGGCGTAGCCCGTCTTCTGCGCGCGCACCACGTAGCTCCCCGCGGGGATGCCGCTGAGCGTGAACGTGCCGTCGCTCGCGGTGGTGGAGTTGATGCCGCTGGGATCGAGCGTGACCGAGACGCCGCTCGCGGGCCCGGTCCCGCCGCTGGCGAGCTCCGCGAGCACCTGACCTGTGAGCGTGGCCGGGTTCGACAAGAGCGCGAACGCGTCGACGATCTTCGTCTGGCCCTCGGCGACGACCACGTTCGACGCGGTGGTGGTCACGTAGTTCACGTGCGTGAAGCGCAGCGTGTACGTGCCCGCCACGAGCTGCAGCCGCCACGCGCCCGAGCTGTCGGTGACCGTGGTGAACGCCCGGCCCACGGCCTCGACCAGCGTGCCCGAGTGGTCGGTCGCGCCCGTGAGCGTCACCGTGCCCTGCACCGTGGAGGCGTTGCTGCCCGTCTGCTCCGAGAGCGTGACCGTGCCGAGATCGACGTCCGCGCCGATGGCCAGGGTGACAGGCAAGTTGAGCGGCACGAAGCCCGCGATGCTCCCCGTGAGCGAGTACGCGCCGGGGATGAGGCTCTGGAAGACGAACGCGCCGCCGTCGTCGGTGGTCTGCTGCTGCACCGAGACGTTGTTCTGCGTCAGCGAGAGCGTGAGGCCCGAGAGGTCGGTCAGCGACGCGGCGGCCACCTTGCCGCGCAGCGTGGCCTTGGCCTTGACGTTGTCAGGCGCGTTGGGGTCGTACGGGTTCGAACGGTCGAGCTGAGTGGTGCACGCGAGCGAGAGCGAGAGGACAGCGAGCAGCAATCGGTGCTGACGCATGTGGACCCCGGCGCGCGAGAGCGCGAGGGACCCATTGTTGAACAAAAGCTGCCGCAGGGGCTACGCGGCGGCGCGGATTTCCTGGCCGCGACTGAGACGTTGGTGCCGAAACGGCCGGGGCTGAACCGATGTCCAGCCTCAGCGCAGATCGAACACGCGGTATGTGCCGCCCACCAGATACGCCCACGGGCCGTCGAGCTGCAGCCGCACTGGGCCCGCGTGCGGCGCGTCCACCGCCGCGGTGGCCGAGGTCTGCACGGGCACGATGGTGGTCGACGCCGAGGTGGGGAGCGGGTTGCGCAGCACCGCGGACAGGTCCCAGGTGGCGAGGCCGAGGTTCTGCGTGACGTAGAGCGTGTCGCCAGCGATCACGATGTCGTTGAGCTCGAGATCCGACGGGGCCGTCCAGTTGAGGACCACTGCGCTGCCGCCGCCGTCGCGGTTGGTGGGGTCGAGGCGCACCATGCCCAAGCCGAAGTTCCCCGCGCTCGGCTTGCCGTCGTCGAATGTGTAGAAGAGGAGCTGGCCCTGCACCGCGATCGAGTGAACGTGGCCCACCGCCGCCGACAGCGTGATGGGCGTGAGGGTCGCCAGCGTGCTGCTCGAGACGGTGGCCGAGGTGTCGTAGACGTTGATCAGGTTGCTCTGCGTGAAGCCCGCGTAGAGGCGCGAGCGCGTGGTGGCGAGCGCGGTGGGCGTCTGCGTGGTGGCCGAGAACGTCACCACGGGGAACGAGGTGTATTGGCGCGGATCGAAGATGTAGACGTACGAGGTGGGGTAGTCGAACGACGAGTAGAAGAGCTCGCCGTCCGTGGCGGGCGCGGCGCTGATGGGCGCGCCGAAGTTCGTGGCAGCCGCGTGCGAGGTCCACGACGCGAACGAGTTGGCGATGTCGAAGCCCTGCACGCGCGCGCCCCCGCCGGTGGAGGTGACCGCGGTGACGAAGTTCACCCCGTCCACCATCGTCATGAACCTGATGTCGTAGCCGGGGAAGCTGGTGCTGGCGGTGAGCTCGGACACGAAGGCCGGCGCGGCCACGCCGTTGTTGCTCGCGTTGACCGCCTCGTAGGCCCACCACGACGACGCGGTCGACGATTGCTGCGCGCCGCCGAACATCGCGTACGTGCCGTCAGTGACGAAGGCCGCCGCGCCCTGCGTCCAGTTCGGGGTCACGTCGCTGCGCTGGAAGAGCTTGCCGCCCTTCGCGTCGACGGGCGTGAGCGCCGCGAGGCCGGTGTCGCCGCAGATCGCGTAGTAGACGCCGTTGTGGTGCGCGAGGCCGTGGCCGTGCGCGGTGGCCACCGAATCCGCGGCGCAGCCCGAGTAGAGCAGCGAGCCGTCGACGATCGTTCCCGAGAGCTGTGAGAACTGCGGCCCGCTGGGCTCGCTCGCGGGCGCGAGGCCGACCGCGTAGCCCGACTGCTGCAGCGTCTGTCCGCCCACCGGGAGCACCGTCGAGGAGACGGTCGGCGCCGCCGGCGAGACGACGCTGACCGAGATGCTGGCGTCCTTCGATGAGACGATGAGGTTGTCGCCCGAGAGCGAGAGGGAATCGAAGATCGTGCCGCCAGCGAACGGCAGCGTGATCGCGCTCGAGATCGCGCGGAGCTGCGAACCCGCGGCGAGCGTCTCGTCGAGCGCGTAGACGCGCAGCACGTTGTTGTTGTTGAGGCAGAAGAGGATCGCCGCCTGTGGCTTGCCGGAGAGGTTGCCGGGTCGGCCCGCGCAGGTGATGGGCGGGCCCGAGGCGGTGGCGGTCGAGTACTTGAGCGTCGCCGTGCTGTTGTTGCTGAAGTCGTAGGCGTCCATGCCGCCGTTGACCTTGGGCAGGTAGAGGAAGTGTCCCACCGGGATCACGTCGTTGTAGGCGGTGGTGCCCAAGAGGGAGCGGGCGGTGAGCGTCAGGCCGCCCGGCTTGATCTTGAACACGTCGAGCCCGATGTTCGGCGAGTTGGCCGCGCCCGAGACCACCGCGAACAGCGTCTCGCCGTGCACGACGAGGCGCGTGTACACGGCGTTGGTGCGGCCGGTCGCGCTCACCGAGGGGACGCTCAAGAGCTGCGGCGCCAGCGGGTTGGACACATCGAAGGGCAGCACCTGCAGGCCCGACGCCACGAAGACGAAGTTGTCCTTCTCGACCAGGTTCGTGAGCGCGGGCTCGGTGTAGTTCGTCTGCGCGGTCCACGACGGCGCGGTGCCCGACGCGGGCGCAGATTCATTCCAGCGCACCACCGAGTGGTAGTCGTCGGTGACCTCGAACAGGAGGTTGTTGCCCGCCGAGCCTGCGATGTTCCCCGCGCCCGGGCCCGGCACGTACACCGCCGCGGCCGCGTTGTTGGCGTTGACGATCGTGCTGGTGGTCGCGTCCATCACCAGCGCCGCGCTGGTGCCGTTGTCGCCGTAGGTGAACGCATAGAGCCGCTGCGTGTTGCTGAGCGCGTTCCAGCCCGCCGTGGCGGGGCCGAAGCTGCTCACGCCGCTGCTGACGATCGTCTTGCGCGCGACCGGCGCGGCCTGGCCTGCGGTGTAGACCGAGGCCTCCAGGTTGGTCCCGTCGACGTAGAAGATCGCGGGCACGTTGTAGAACGTGGGCACCGGCACGGGATTGCTCGCGGCGCCGAGGACCTTCCCCGTCGAGCTCTGCGGCGCCACCGGCTGCGCGAGGAGCGGCAGCGTGCCGGTGTTGATCTGCGTGAGATCGTAGGCGTAGAGGAGCGGCGCCGTGGAGGTCGCGGCCGCCGGCGTCGCGTACACGTACAGCGCAGCGCCCACCGTGGTCATCGCGAAGCCATTCGAGAACGGCGACGAGATCGACGAGGTCGAGGCCGCGGCGCCGGTGGCCACCAGCTTGGGGTTGTGCGCGTCGAAGAGATCGAACGCGCGCACGCCCAGCGCGTCGAGCGTGAAGATCACCGTGTGCGGGATCAGGCCGCCCGTGGGCACATACGAGCCCAGCGCGACGCGGAACGGTCGCGAGGGCAGGGTGGCGAGCACGCGCCCGACCGAAGGCGCTGCGCTGGTTCCGAAGGCGTTGAAGAACACCACCGGCGCCGACGCACGGTACTGGAGGTGATTGTTCTTGAACGCGCCCTCGAGCGTGGTGCCGACGGGGACCGTGCAGATGCCGATCTGCCCCGAGTCGCTGCACGCGGTCCAGGTGGGCAGCGGCGCGCCGTCGTCAGGCACCAGGTTCTGCAGCGCCACGCGCGCGACCGGCGCTGGCGGCGTGGTGGACACGTCGAGCATCACCGCGCCCTGGTTGCCCGTCGCGATCACCTTGGTGCCGCTCAGCGGGAACGGCGGCGACACCTGATGGAACTTGTAGCCGATGGTCGAGAGCAGGCGCGGGTTCACCTGGTTGGGCACCGCCGTGATCTCACCCGAGGGCCCGCTGGAGTTGCCCGCGGCGTCGATCGCCTCGACCGAGATGTACACGGGCAGCGCCTGCGTCATGTTCGTGATCTCGAACGAGAGCGAGTTGCCCACCGCGATTGGAGACGCGCCCTGCGCAGCGCCGGTGCCGTCGATGTGACCCGCCTGGAAGCCGTAGTTGAGGCGATACGACACGGCGTCCACGCTCGCGCTCCACGAGAGCGACACGCTGCTCACGGTGGTGCGCACCGCGCCGATGTTGGGCGCGGCCGGAGGGATGTCGTCGTGCGTGACCGAGATGAAGCTGCCCGCGCTGGCGTTCAGGGCCGCGTCGAGCGCGCGCACGCCGATGGTGTTCGAGCTGTTGCGCGCCAGCGTGAACGCCTGCAGCACCGTGGGCTGGCCGATGAGCGTGGCGCAGTTGGTCCAGCTCGCGTACTGGCCGCCGAGGCACTGGTAGGTCACCGGCCCACTGGGGTTGTCGGTGACCGCGGTGATGTTCACCGTGCCCGCGGTGTCGTTGCCCGCCGAGTCCTTCACCGTGGGGAAGGTGAGCTTGTTGGTCACCGACGACGACACGTTGATGAAGCTGGGGTTCGACGGCGGCGTGGTGTCGAGCGTGAGCACCGCGCTCAGCGCCTTGGTCACGTCGAAGTTGCCCGCGCGATCCTGCAAGAGCGCGCACACGCGCCAGCTCCCGTCGCCGAGCGAGAGCACGAAGGTCGAGCCGGGCGAGTAGGGCGTGAACACCGGCGAGCCCGGATACGCGCTGGCGCAGGTCGAGCTGGCCGCGATCTGCAAGAGCGCCATGCCGGTGATGTCATCGCCGGCGATGGCGGGCGTGAGCGAGACCACCACGGCGGGCGTGGTGGTGAACGGGAACGGCGAGCCCGCGGGCGGCGCGTCGGTGGAGCGCGAGAGCGTGCCATTGCCCAGCGCGCCCGACAGCAGCACCGAGGACAGCGCAGGCGCCGTGCGATCGATGAGGATCGACGCGCTCGCCCCCGCGCCCTCGACCAGCGCGGAGTTGCGGAAGTTGGCCGAGATGAGGTGCGTCGTCTCCGTCACCAGCGGCACCGAGGTGGAGGCCGCGCCGCTCACCAGCGCGCTCCACGAGCTCTGCGCCACGCCGTCGATGGTGAGCCGGTACTGCGTCGCGCCCGAGGCCGCCACCGCCACCGACACGCTGGCCTTCTTCGACACGGCCGCGCCGCCCTCGATGGAGATGCTGCCCGCGGACGGCGGCGTGGCCGCGAGCATGATCTGCGGTTGCGCCGCGGTGAGGTTCGCGTTGCCCGCCTTGTCGCGCAGGATCACGTAGACCGTCTTGGTGCCGTCGCCCGGCGTCAGCACCCACGGCGCCGAGGCCGCGAACGCCTGGAACACCGCGCCCGTGAGCGCCGGATCGTTCGACAGCTTCATGTCCACCGGCGGCTGCCCCGAGTCGTCGCTCGCGCCCGAGAGGTCGATGGTCACGCCCGTGACCGCGGTGATGCTGTTGCTCGCCGTGCCGTCCGCGAGCGCGCCCTTGATCTTCACCGTGCCGAAGCTCGGCGGCGCCGTGTCGAGCACGATGGTCTGAGCGGTGAGCGCGGTGGTGTTGTCGGCGAGATCGCGCAGCGTGATGTTGAGCAGCTTGGTGCCCGGCGTGGCCGAGAGCGTGACCGCGATCGGCACGCCCGGGCGCGCGCTGACGAAGCCCGTGGGCGCGGTGACATCGCCGGTGATCTGCAGCTCATCCTGGCCCGCGGCGCCCGGCGTGATCGTGATCGCGGTCGAGTTGGTGAATCCATTTCCTGGACTGACCACCGGCGCCGGAGTGGCCGTGGGCGCGGTCTGATCCAGCGTCACGCTCGCCGACACCGGCGGGCTCGCGTTGCCGGCCGCGTCGTACACGCGCGCGTAGAGGGTGCGCAGCCCCGCGCCGCCCAGGGTGAACGTGGGCAGCGCGCCGAGGTTCACCGGCAGCGCGATGGTCTGCGCGTTGGCCAGCGTGGGATCCTCGGACACCTTCGCCGACAGCGCCGTCGCCGACTGGAGGTTGAGCTGCACGGCCGCGTTGTTGGTGAAGCCGTTCGCCGGCCGCGAATCCTGCTCCACGATCGTCAGCGTCGGCGCCGCGGGCGCGTTCTGGATCAGGTGGATCTTCTGGCTCTGCTGGATCCCGCTCGTGCGCCCCGCCGCGTCCTTGAACTGCGCGTACACGAAGTGGTCCACGTCGCCCGTGGTCAGCGTGAACGGCATCGCCTTGGCGAACGCCACGAAGCCCGCCGAGTCGCTCAGGTCCGACGCGTTGCCCACGCGCACCTGCGCGATGCCCGAGCCCGCGCCGTCGGTCTGGCCCGAGAAGTCCAGCGTCACCTGCGTGGTCGCGGTGAACGCCGTGTCGCTCGTGCCGTCCGCGTGCGCGCCGCGGATGGGGAACGCCGCGGTCACCGGCGCGGTCGTGTCCAGCAGCACCGAGATCGACGGCCCCGTCACCACGTTGTCCGCGAGGTCCCGGTACTGGATCGTCAGCACCTTGGTCGCGTCCGTCGCGGTCAACGTCACCGGCACCTTGAGCCCCGGCGTCACCGCCTGGAACACGGTCGGCCCCGGCACCGGCGTCACGTCGCCCGCGATGCGGAGCTCGTCCTCGCCCGCGCTCGCCGGGATCACGTTCACCGCGGTCGAGCCGCTCACGCTGCCCTCGAGCAGCGCCGACGCGATGGTGGCCTGAGGCGGCGTCTGATCGAGCACCACGCTCGCCGCCGCGAGATCGCTCACGTTGCCCGCCGCGTCCGTGAAGCGCACCCACAAGGTCTTCGTGCCGTCGCCCGCGGGCAGCGTGTAGTCCACTGGCATCGTCACCTGCGTCAGGTCGTAGCTCGTGGCGCCCGCGAGCGAGGGCCCGTTGGCCACCTGCGCCGTGATCGGCGAGCCGCCCGCGGTCAGCGTGAGCTTCACCGCGCGCTGGTTCGTGTAGCCATTCGTCGGCCGCGAATCCGTCTCGGTGATGGCGAGGCCCGGCGAGCCAGGTCCCGTGGTGTCGAGCGTGATCGTGGTCGACGCTGGCGCGCTCTCGTTCCCGGCCGCGTCGATGAGCTGCACGTAGACGGTCTTGAGCTGATCGCCCTGCGAGAGGAACCACGTCGTCTGCGTGGTGAACGGCTGGTAGAGCGCGCCCGCCATGCCCGCCACATTCGAGAAGCGCACGCGCAGGTTCTGCTGGCCCGCGCCCTCGTTCGCGTCGCTGGCGGTGACCGTGGCCGTGACCACCGGCGTGCTGGTGTAGCCCGGGTGCGTCGCGTCCGGCCCCGCGAGCGTGAACGAGCCCAGCGCCGGCGGCAGCCGGTCGAGGCCCACCGTCGCCTGCTGGATCGCGCCCACGTTCCCCGCGGCGTCGATGAGGCGGCAATACACAGTCTTCGGCCCGTCGGTGCCCGGCGCGTCGAGCGTCCAAGTGGTGACCAGGCTGAAGCTCGTCTTCGTCGACGGCGTGAAGCTCGCGAAGTTCGAGATCTCCATCTGCCGCACGCCCGCCACCGCGCCGCCGTTCCCGAGCGGCGTGTCCGTGCCCGAGATCGACAGCGACACGATGCCGGTCTGCGCGTTGGTGAACGCGGCGCCCGTGCCGATGGTCAGCGCGGGCTGCGGCGGTCCCACGCGATCGAGCACCACCGTCGCCGTCGCGGGAGAGCTGAGGTTCTGCCCATCCCAGAACACCACCGAGACATCGTGCTCGCCGTCCGCGTTGGTGAGCGTGAACGGCGTGCTCGCGTTGGGCACATACGTGCGGAACGTGCTGCTCGCGGCCGGCGACGCCAGCACATCTCCCTTGCTCGCGTCCGTGAACGTCGGGTCCTCGCTGAGCAGGAAGCCGGTCACGTTGTTCGCGGTCAGCGACACGGTCACGCCGCGCGCGTTCGTGTACGGCGCCTCGTTCACCGTGATCGCGCCGCCCTGCCGCGCCAGCGTGGCCGCGTTGGCCGTGAACGTCTGGTCCGCGGTGACGGTGACCGTGCCGATCACCTTGCGCGCATAGCCGTCCTTGCGCGCCGTGAGCTCGTACGTCCCCGGCAGGAGCCCCGAGAACAGATAGTTGCCCGACGAGCCCGTGACCTGCGCGAGGCCCGTCCCCGTGAGCTCGACCACCACGCCGCTCGCGTCGCTCGAATCCGAGAGCGTCACCGTGCCCGCCAGCGCGCCGCGCGAGAGCGAGAGCTCGAACGAATCCGCGAGCGTGCGCACCTCGCCGCCGTTCAGGTTCAGCACCGCTTGCAGCACGTCCTTGAAGCCCGTCTTGGTCGCGCGCACGACATAGCTGCCGGGCGGCAGGCTCAGGGAGAAGTTGCCGCTCGCGTCCGTGAGCTGCGGCGCCACGCTCGTGCCATCGACCGCGATCTGCGCGTTCGACAGCGAGGCCACGCCGCCGATCGCGAGCTCACCGTCGACATGTCCGCGCACCGTGGCCGGATTGGCCAGGAGCGTGAACGTGCCCGCGGGCGTGATCGCGCCCACCGTCACCGTGACCGAGCCCAGCGAGAGCGTCTGGTATCCCGCGCGCCGCGCCACCAGCGGATACGTGCCCACCAGCAGGTTGTCGAAGAGGAACGTCCCGTCCGCGCCCGCGAGCTGCGTCTTGCCGGTGCCCGAGAGCTCGATCACCGTGTCGCTCGGATCGTGCCCGTCCGAGAGCGCGATCGTCCCCGAGATCCCGCCGCGTGAGAGCGGCAGCACGACGTCCGCGCCCAGCGTGCGCGCCTCGCCGCCCACGAGCGTGAGCACCGGGACCGTCGCCGTGCCATAGCCGGCCTTGAGCGCGCGCAGCACATAGCTCCCCGCCGGCACGCCGGTCAGCGTGAACGAGCCGTCCGCGAGCGTGAGCCCCGTGAGCGCAGTCCCATCGAGCGTCACCGTGGCCAGCTCCAGCGCGCCCGTCCCGCCGCCCGCGAGCTCCGCCGTGACCACGCCGTGGATGGTCGCCGGATTGATCGCCAACGACACCGGCGGCACCGTCAGCGACGCGTTCTTGCCCACGATCAGGTCCTGCGTGGTCGAGGGCAGGAAGTCCTTGTGGCTGAAGCGCAGCTTGTACGTGCCCGCCGGGATCGAGAGCGCGAAGCTGCCCGCCGAGTTGGTCACCGCCGTGAACGAGCGGTCCAGCACCTCCACCAGCGTGCCGCTGTTGTCCGTCTGCCCCGAGAGCGTGATCGCGCCCGTCACCGACGAGAGCGCCGTCGCGTCCTCCTTGAGCGTGATGGTCCCCACATCCACATCAGCGCCCGGCGCCAGCGTCACCGGCACGTCCGCCGCCGCGAACCCGTCCGGCGCGCACTCGACCACGTACGTGCCCGGCGTCAGCTGCGCGAACGAGAACGCGCCCGTGGCGTCGGTCGTGAACTGCGCCACCTGCCCGTTGTTCTGCTTGAGCACCACCAGGAGCGAGGCCAACGTCGGCAGCGACGGCGACGCCAGCGTGCCGTGCAGCGACGCGCGCGCCTTGCCGGTGTCGGGCGTGCCGGGATCGAACGGGTTCGACGCATCGACCTGCGTCCCGCAGGCGAGGAGGGACGCGCAGACAGCGGCCAAGGCAATTCGAGACATGTGCACTCCAGTGAAGCCAGCGATCGTTCCCCCGCCGTTCACACTGCAACGATTCTCTGCCGCGCGATGTGACCAACACCATGGAAGGCAAAGTAGGACTTTGCCCACAGGGGATTGCTCTCCCCTGATTGAGGGAACGGCCGGGGACTCCGATCTTCCTGTGCGGGCGCGAGCAGCTACGCAGCCGCGGTCGCCTTCTCCGCCTGCGGCGACAGCTTCACGCTCACCGTCTTCGAGATGCCCGGCTCCTCCATGGTCACGCCATAGAGCGAGTCCGCCACCTCCATCGTGCGCTTGTTGTGCGTGATGACGATGAACTGCGACGTCCGGCTCATCTCGCGCACCATCTCGTTGTAGCGGCCGACGTTCGCCTCATCGAGCGGCGCGTCGACCTCGTCGAGCAAGCAGAACGGCGTGGGCTTGATGAGGAAGATGGCGAAGATGAGCGAGACGGCCGTGAGCGCCTTCTCTCCGCCGGAGAGCAGGTTGACCGACGAGAGCTTCTTGCCCGGCGGCTGCGCCACGATCTCCACGCCCGGCTCCGCGTTCGGATTGGCCGGATCCTCGACGAGCTGCAGCTCGGCCATGCCGCCGCGGAACAGGCGCGGGAACACCTGCTGGAAGCGCTCGTTCACGAGCAGGAACGTCTCGCGGAACCGCTCCTTCGACGCGCGATCGATGCGCACGATGGCAGAGCGGAGCTTGGCGATCGACTCCTCGAGGTCGGCCTTCTGCGCCGTGAGGAACGTGTGCCGCTCGCCCACCTCGCGCGCCTCCTCGATGGCCGTGAGCGACACCTCGCCCAGCGCTTCGATGCGCTCGCGCAGCGTCTGCATCTTCTCGTTCGCGCGCTCGGAGTCGAGCTCGCGCGCCGCCTCGGCCTTCTCCTCGTTGGCGGCGACGTCCGCGATCTCCATCAGGTGCTTCTCGCGCACCGTCTGCGCCAGGTGCTCGAGCTCGATGCGCAGCGTCTGCAGCTTCAGCTCCGCCTGCGTGCGCCGCTCCGACGCCGCGTGCACCGTCTGGCGCGCCGCCTTCACCTCGTCGTCGCCGCCGCGCAGCTTCTGCTGCGCCTGATCGTAGACCACGCGCGCGCGGCCCAGTTCCTCGCGCACGCGCTCGCTCTCGGACAGAAGCCGCGTCGACTCGCCTTGAGTCACCGCCGACTTGCTCTCCAGCGCCGCGAAGCGCTCCTTGCCCTGCGCGATCTCCGCGTTCAGCTTCTCGATGCGCCCCTCGACCTCGGTCCGCTGCTCGGTCAGCCGCTGCAGCGACCGCGCCACGCCCTCGCGCCGCTCCGCCACCGCCGCTGCGCTCACCTTGGCCTTCGTCACCTCGGCCTGCACGCTCTCGGCCCGCTCGCGCGCACGGAGCAGATCCGCCTGCAGCGCCCGCAGCTTGGCCTCGCGCTCGGCCTGCTCGCCCTCGCCCGCCGACACGGCGTCGCGGTGCGAGGTCTCCTCGCGCGCCACCTCACCCAGCGCGTGATCGAGCGTCTCCTTCTCCTGCGCCAGCACCTGCGTCCGCTGCGCGATGCGCGACAGCTCTTCCTGCAGCCGCGTCACGTCGCGATCCAGGCGGAGCTGCGTCAGCTCTTCGTCGCGCTCCTCCTGCGTGAACCGCTTCACGGCCGTGTCCAGCGCCGTGAGCCGCGCGTTCAGCTCGGTCACGCCCGCCTGCGCGAGCGCCACCTTGGCCTCGAGCTCTTGCACCGTCTCGGCCAATTCCTGAAGCTCGCGCCGCTTGTGGAGCAGACCGCCCGCGACGCCCTCGAGCTGGCCGCCCGAGACGATGCCCTCCTTGTCGACGACCTCGCCCTCGGCGGTGACGAACGTGCGCGCGCCCGGCGTCCGCGACCAGAGCGAGAGCGCCGTGGCCAACGTGTCCACCAGGAACACGTCCGCGAGCAAGAACTTCTTGAGCCGCTCGTGCTCCGGCGCCGCGTCCACCACGTCGATGGCCCGCACCGCGCCCTCGGGCGCGTCCAGCTTGGCGGCCTCGGGAGTCAGCGGGAGCTGCTCCATCTCCGTCAGCGGCACGAACGACGCGCGCCCCTGCGACGCGCGCTGCAGGTACTCGATCGCCCGCACGCCCGCGTGATGGCTCTCGACCACCACGAGCTGCAAGCGATCCCCGAGCACTGCCTCGATCGCCCGCTCATGCCGCGGATCCGCGCGCAGCACATCGGCCACGAGGCCGTAGATGCCGTCCTGCCGGCGCTCTTCCTCGGCGCGCATCATCGTCGCCTTCACGCCGCGGCCGTAGCCCTCGAAGTTCTTCTGCAGCTCGAGCAGCGAGGTCAGGCGGGAGCGCCGGTCGGCCAGCTCTTCGCGCAGGCGAATCAGCAGCGCCTCGGTCTCGCGCAGCTCCGCGCGGCCCCGCTGCAGTTGCTCCTCGTGCGAGGTCTTCTGCTCGTGCAGGTGCTTGCGCTTGTCCTGCGACTCCACGAGCTTCTGCGACAGCTCATCGCGCTGCTTGCCGATCTCACCGCCGCGCGCCGCGAGCTGCTCGCTCTCGCTGGTGAGCCGCTGCACGCGCCCCGACAGCTCCGTGCGCCGCCGCTCGAGGTTCACGAGGTTCGTGCGGTGGTTCGCGAGCTTGGTCAGCACCGCGACCGCCTGGCTTCTCTCGCCCTCCACCGCGTGCTGCGCCGTGTGGATCT
>JAFEBC010000334.1 GCA_018266095.1 Deltaproteobacteria bacterium | reverse complement strand
GACGTTCGGCGCGCCGCGCGTGACGGTGATCGTGCCCACGTACAACTGGGCCACGGTGTTGCCGTACTCGATCGGGAGCGCGCTCGATCAGACCATGGGCGACTTCGAGCTGCTCGTCATCGGCGACGGGTGCACCGACGAGTCGGAGCAGGTCGTGCGCGGCATCCGCGACCGGCGCGTCCAGTGGCACAACCTGCGCGTGAACGGGAAGAGCCAGGCGGGGCCGAACGGCCTGGGCCTGCGGCTCGCGCGCGGGCGGCTGGTCGCGTACCTCGGGCACGATGACCTGTGGCTGCCGCGCCACCTGGAGCGGCTGGTGGCGGCGCTGGACGCGGGCGCCACGCTCGCGCACGGACGGCAGCTGCGGCTGGATCCCGGCGCGCGGCCCTATCTCTCTCCGGGGCCGCACTATCGCTACCAGCGCGGCGCGTGGCTGCCGCCCACCTCGGCCGCGCACGTGCGCGACGCGGCGCGGCTCGTGGGCGGGTGGCGCTTTCCGCACCAGACGGGCGCGCTCGATCCGGAGGCCGATCTGTGGCGGCGCCTTCACGACGAGGCCGGCGAGCGAGGTGCGCCGGTGTTCGTGCCCGCGCTGACCAGCGTGAAGCTGCCGGCGACGCTGCGGCACGGCGTGTACAAGACGCGGCCGCATCATGAGCAGGAGGCCTGGCTTCAGCGGATCCGGGCGGCGCGCGATGCGGAGACGGAGCTGCTCGCGGCCTGCGACGGGCCTCCCGTGCCCGATCCGCGCGGGCCTGGCGCGCACGTCATCCCGCCCGAGGTCACAGGCGAGGTGCCGCTCGACGCCGTCGCCCGCCACGCGGTGCGCCGCAAGTTCAAGGGGCTCGACGACTGAGGCGGCTGGCCTCGCGCGCCCCTCCCGTGCGACAAAGTTCCATGTGAGCGAGAAGATTCCACCCTCAGGCGCGCACCTCCCCGCGCTGGACGGCCTGCGGGGCACGGTGCTCATCGTGCTCGCCTGCCACTTCATCCCCGCGTGGAAGCCGGAGTCGTTCGCCAGCGCCGTGCTGTTCCACCTCAAGGACATGGGGTGGGTCAGCGTCGACATCTTCTTCGTGCTCTCGGGCTACCTCATCACCGGCATCCTGCTCGACACCAAGGGCCGGCCTGCGTACTTCAAGAACTTCTATGTGAGGCGCGCGCTGCGCATCTTTCCCTTGTTCTATGGCGTGCTGATCGCGGGCACCCTGCTCGGCCGGTTCACGGCGCCGCTCTTCCCCGGCGAGCAGGGCGCGGCGGGCGAGCACTGGCTCTATCTGTGGAGCTACAACGTCAACCTGGCCGTGGCGGTGAAGCACAACTGGCTCACGGCGGTGGGGCCGTTCGCCACCGGGCACCTGTGGTCCTTGGCGGTGGAGGAGCAGTTCTATCTGCTCTGGCCGGTGCTGGTGTTCGCCTGCTCGCGGCGAGGGCTCGTGCGGCTGTGCGTGGGGATCATCGCGCTCGCCGTCGTGTCGCGCGGCGTGCTGCTGGCGATGGGCCGCTATGACGCGATCTACGTGCTCACGCCCTGCCGCGCCGACACGCTGGCGGTGGGCGCGTTGCTCGCGGTGGCGGCGCGCGAGGACGGTGGGCTCTCGCGCTGGGTCAAGCCGGCGGTGTGGATCGGCGGCGGCTCGGCGCTGATCCTGGTCGCGCTCGCGTTCACCAGCGACGGCCTGCCGGGGATGAGCCCGCGCAACGGTACGTACGGACACCTGTTGGCGACGCTGGCCAACGCGGGCGTGCTCATCGTGGCCATCGAGCGGCCCGCGGGGCTCATCGGCCGCTCGGCGCGCTCGCGGTTTCTGCGCTTCTTCGGCAAGTACAGCTACGGCCTCTACGTGTTCCACGCGCTCCTGCATCCGCTGATGAACCGCGCGCTGAACCGCTTCGGCATCGGCACCGAGAGCGACGCGCCGGTGGCGCAGCTTGCGGTGGCCTTCGTGCTCAAGTTCGGCCTCTCGGTGGTCATCGCGGCGGCGAGCTTCCACCTGTTCGAGCAGCCGTTCCTGCGGCTCAAGAGCCGGTTCGAGAGCAAAGAGCCGCGGGCGCCGCGCGAGGTCGCGCCCGCGTTCTTGGAGGCGGCCAAGTGAGCTGGTTCGTCATCGACCTGCACTACCTGAAGCCGCTGCCCGCGATCGACGCGGCCATGAAGGCGCACGTGGCCTTCCTCGAGGAGCAGCGCGCGGCCGGCGTGTTCATCGCGTGGGGCCGCAAGGTGCCGCGCACGGGCGGGATCATCCTCGCGCGTGATCTGGAGCGATCCGCGCTGGAGGCGACGATGCAGCGCGATCCGTTCGTGTCGCGCGGGCTGGCGCAGCTCACCATCACCGAGTTCGCCGCCAAGCCGCAGGCCGTGGTCGACGGCGTGGACGCGCTGCTGAAGCTGCTGGCGCAGCGCTGAGCTGAGGTCCCCGCGATGTCCCTGATCATCCGCCCCGCGACGCTCGATGACGCCCCCGCCCTGAGCGAGCTCGCGGCCAGCACCTTCCGCGAGACGTTCGAGCGCGACAACACGGCCGAGAACCTGGCCCGGCACCTCACCGAGTCGTACTCGCCGCGACTGCAGGCCGCCGAGATCGCCGACCCGGGCGCCACCATCCTGCTCGCGGAGACCGAGGCCAGCCTCATCGGCTACGCCCACCTCGCCCCTGGCACGACGCCCTCGGTGGCGGGCCCGTCGCCGCTGGAGCTCAAGCGCTTCTACATCGCGCGGCCGTTTCACGGGCAGGGAGTGGCCCAGAAGCTGATGCACGTGACCATCGACGCTGCGCGCGCCAGAGGCGCCCGGACGCTCTGGCTGGGGGTCTGGGAGCGCAACCCGCGCGCGGTGGCGTTCTATGCCAAGCACGGCTTCACCCGCGTGGGCCAGCACACCTTCATGGTGGGCGCCGACGCGCAGACCGACTGGATCCTGGTGAAGCCGCTCTAGGGCGCGCAGTCACCGATGCGCGGGTCGCAGTTGATGATCGCCACGCTGCAGTCGTTGCCCTGGTAGTTCGGGAAGCACGCGCACACGCCGCCGTTGCACACGCCGTGACCGCTGCAGTCGTTGGGGCAGGCGATGGGCGTCTGACAATCGGTGCCCACGTAGCCGGGCTTGCAGAAGCACTTGCCGAACTCGCACACGCCGTTCCCGCTGCAGTCGTTGGGGCAGGCGGTGGCCTCGCCGCAGGCCACGCCGGTGAAGCCGGGATCGCAGAAGCACTTGCCGAACGCGCAGCGGCCGTGATCGTTGCAGCCCTGGGGGCAGCCGGTGGCGACGCCGCAGGCCGTGCCGGTGAAGCCAGGGTCGCAGAAGCACTTGCCGTACGCGCACACGCCGTTGCCGTTGCAGGCGCTCGGGCACTCGCTGGTCACCGAGCAGTCGTCGCCGCTCGCGCCGGGGTAGCAGGAGCACACGCCGTGGAAGCAGACGCCGTTGCCGCTGCAGTCGTTCTTGCAGGTGACCGGCGTGGTGCAGTCGTCGCCCGCGAAGCCCTGGTAGCAGAAGCACTTGCCGAAGCGGCAGACGCCCTCGCCG
>JAFEBC010000333.1 GCA_018266095.1 Deltaproteobacteria bacterium | reverse complement strand
CGCCGAAGATGGCCGTGGACGGATCCGACAGCTCCGAGCTCGACGCCCACAGCGCCAGGGCCGCGCACACCGCCGCCCCGACCGCCTGGTAGCGCCTGTCCGGCTGCACGCCGCCCTGCTGCCCCTGCTTGAGCTGCTTGAGGAAGACCTCGCTCGTGAGCACGACGAGGCCGCCGATCAGCAGGATCAGCGCCGGCAACGTCCCCAGGAGGTCGGCTGGATTGAAAGTCATGACGGCCTACCGGTGCACGGAGGGAGGGAGGATGGGCGAGTCTGGATCGCGATCGAGCTGCTGCACGGGCAAGGGCTCGTCGCCCTGGACCCCCGCGCGCGGACGCAGCGGCGCGCGTCGAGCCGGGGTTGCTCCCGTGGCCGTCCGGGGAGCCACCGACGCGTCAGCCCTGTTCACGCGCGCCACGAACTCGTCCACCGGCTGCTTGATGGCCGACAGCATCGACTGCGGCTGCACGCCGATGACGACGATGGCGGCGAGCAGCGGCGCGAAGGTGATCCACTCGCGCAGGCTCAGGTCCTTGAGCGACTTGTTCTCCTCGCGTGTCACCGGGCCGAACATGGTGCGCTGGTACATCCACAGCATGTACACGGCGCCGAGGATGACGCCCGTGGCCGCGAAGGCCGAGAGCACCGCCGCCTTGTCGAAGTCGAGGCCGAAGAGCGAGCCCTGGCCGAGCTTGGCGGTGTACGTGCCCATGAGCACCAGGAACTCGCCCACGAAGCCGTTCGTCCCCGGCAGGCCGATCGACGACAGCGTGATCACCAGGAACACGGCCGCGATGCCCGGCGTGATGGCCGCGAGCCCGCCGTAGTCCGCGAGCTTGCGCGTGTGCGTGCGCTCGTAGAGGTAGCCGATCATGAGGAAGAGCGCGCCGGTGGAGATGCCGTGGTTCACCATCTGCATCACCGCGCCCGACACGGCCTCGGGCGTGAGCGCCGCGAGGCCCAGCATGACGAAGCCCAGGTGCGCGACCGACGAGTAAGCGATGAGCCGCTTGAGATCAGTCTGCGCCATGCACATGAGCGAGCCATACACGATGCCGATGACGCCGAGCGTGGCGATGACGATCGCGTACTCGTGCGCCGCGTGCGGGAAGAGCGGCATGGCGTAGCGGATGAAGCCGAACGTGCCGAGCTTCAGCATGACGCCGGCCAGCAGCACCGAGCCCACCGCGGGCGCCTCGGTGTGCGCGTCGGGCAGCCACGTGTGCAGCGGGAACATCGGCACCTTGATGGCGAACGCGAGCGCGAACGCCGCGAACAACCACATCTGCACCTCGGGCGTGAACGACGCCGACGCGAGCAGCGTGGGGTAGTCGAACGTCCGCGAGCCGCCGTTGCCCGACTGGCTCCACACGTAGAAGATCGCCAGCAGCATCAGCACGGAGCCGATGAAGGTGAAGAGGAAGAACTTCACCGCGGCGTAGATGCGCTTCTCCGAGCCCCACACGCCGATGAGCAGGTACATCGGGATGAGCATCGCCTCCCAGAACACATAGAAGAGGACGAGGTCGAGCGAGGCCAGCGTGCCGAGCATCGCCGTCTGCAGCACGAGGAGCGCGAGGCAGAACTCCTTCACGCGCGTCTGCGCGAACTTCCACGCCGAGAGCACCACGATGGGCCCGAGGAACGTGGTCAGCATGACCAGGAGCAGCGCCACGCCGTCGAGGCCGATGTGGTAGCTGAAGCCGAGCGCGGGCGCCCACTCGACGCGCTCGTCGAACGCGTACTTGCCCGCCACGGGCGCCTTGAAGCCGACCCACAGGCCGATCGACACCAGGAACGTCGCCAGCGTGGTGACGAAGGCGATGCCCTTGTGCTGCCCGCCCTCGCCGCGCGGCAGGAACGCCGAGACGAGCGCGCCCACCAGCGGGAGGAAGACCACGATGCTGAGGAGGTGTGTGTCCAGGAAGTTCATGTTTTCCTCAGCGCAACAGGACCCAGACGAGCGCGGCCACGCCCAGCGCGGTCACGGCCGCGTAGCGCTGCACATCGCCGTTCTGGAAACGACGCGCCATCGAGCCCACGAACGACACCACCTGCGCGGGTCCGTTCACGAGCAGGCCGTCGATGAGCACGCGATCCACCACCGCCCACAGGCCCTTGGCGAACTTCCACAGCGGCGTGCCGATGATGAAGTCGTAGAACTCGTCGACGTAGAGCTTGTTGAGCAGCGTCTTGTAGAGGCGGGGCCAGGCCGCGGTGAACCTGGCCGGACCTTCAGTCGCGGTCACGTAGTTCATGCGCGCGATGAAGAAGCCCACCCACGCCACCACGATCGCGATCGCATAGCCCACGAAGTGCGAGAGGAAGTGCCCCTCGTGTCCGCGCGGCGTAGCGAAGAGCCCCTCGGTGAAGTGCTCCCACGAGAACCCGTGCACCCAGCCCTCGGGCAAGCCGAGCACCACCGCGACCACCGACAGGCCCGCGAGGATCCACAGCGGCAAGGTCATCGCGCCCGGCGACTCGTGCGGGTGGTGATCCGACGGCCCGCGGTAGCTGCCCTCGAAGGTCATGAAGTAGCAGCGCCACATGTAGAAGCTCGTGAGCAGCGCGGTGATCGAGCCGACCACGTAGAGCACCGGCCCGAGGAAGCCGAAGTGGAAGCCCTGGTCGTGCGGCAGCGAGGAGAGCTGCGCGTACACGCCCGTGTTCGCCACCTGCGCCAGGATCTCGTCCTTCGAGATGAAGCCCGAGATGGGGAGCACGCCGGTGATGGCGATGGTGGCGATGAGGAAGGTCATCGCGGTGGCCGGCATCTTCTGCCGCAGGCCGCCCATCTTGGTCATGTCCTGCTCGTGGTGCATCCCGTGGATCACCGAGCCCGAGCCGAGGAACAAGCACGCCTTGAAGAACGCGTGCGTCACCAGGTGCATCGAGCCCGCGAAGAACGCGCCCGCGCCCACGCCCACGAACATGTAGCCGAGCTGGCTCACCGTCGAGTACGCGAGGACCTTCTTGATGTCCGTCTGCGTGGTGGCGATGAGCGCGGCCCACAGCGCCGTCAGCGTGCCGATGATGGCGACCGCGGCCATCACGCCGGG
>JAFEBC010000332.1 GCA_018266095.1 Deltaproteobacteria bacterium | reverse complement strand
CGAGCCCTCGCTCCTCATCGGCAACTCGCTCGGCGGCGCGCTGGTGCTGGCCACGTCCATCCTGGTGCCGGAGGCCGTGCGCGGCGTGCTCGGGCTCTCTCCCGCGGGCGCTCCCCTGAGCGAACGCGACAAGCGCGATCTGAAGCTGACCTTCCGCGGCGGTCGCGCAGGCGGGATGGAGCTGGGGCGGCGCCTGTACCACCGGCCGCCGCTCGCGCTCGCGCTGGTGGCCAAGGACCTCGGCGCGCACTTCGGCGGCGCGCAGGTGCAGTCGCTCCTGGACGAGGCGCCCGAGGCCTCGCCGCTCCTCGCCAAGGAGGCCTTGCGCAAGCTGCAGATGCCCGCGCTCGTCATCTGGGGTGCGAGCGACCGCGTGCTGCCGCTGTCCTCCGTGGACTACTTCCGCGCCGCGCTGGGCCCGGAGCGCGTGGAGCTGTGGGAACTGACGGGCCACATCGCGCAGGTGGAGCATCCAGGCCGCGTGGCGGGGCGCGTGGCGCGGTTTCTCGACGAGATCCGCGACGCCGAGTGCAAGCGGACCATGCTGCCGCAGAAGGCCACCGACACCTCGAGGGCCGCAGACTCGACGAAGGAGCGCGCGTGAACGAGTTCGTCCCCGCGCGGGCCTTGGGAAATCCGCATCTGCAGACGATCTACGCGCCGCTCTTTCGCCGCAACGCGCCGCTCTCCTTGCGCCGCGAGCGGCTCACCACGGCCGACGGCGACTTCGTCGATCTCGACTTCCTCGATGGCCCCGCAGGCTCCGAATCCGCGCCGCGGCTCGTGGTGCTGCACGGCCTCGAAGGCTCCAGCGAAGCGGGCTACGTGCGCGGCATGCTCCAGCACGCCAAGGCCCGCGGCTGGCCCGCGTGCGCGCTCAACTTCCGCTCGTGCTCGGGCGAGGACAACCGGCGCCTGCGCTCGTACCACTCGGGCGACACGGGCGACCTCGACCTCGTGGTGCGCACGCTCGTGGCCCGCGAGCCCGCGCGCAAGCTGCTCCTGTGCGGCTTCTCGCTCGGCGGAAACGTCACCGTGAAGTGGCTGGGCGAGCAGGGCGACGCGCCGCCCCAGCAGCTCTTGCGCGCGTGCGCCATCTCGGTGCCGTTCGATCTCTCCGCCTGCGCCGATGCGCTCGACGGGCCCGGATTCTGGGCGAAGATCTACCGCGAGCGCTTCCTCAAGACCCTGATCGCCAAGGCGCACGAGAAGGCCGCCGGCCACGCCGACGAGGTGTCGGCGCAGAGGCTGTCGCTCGCGCGCGTGGACGAGTCCCGAACGCTGCGCGAGTTCGATGACTCCTGGACGGCGCCGGTGCACGGCTTCTCGAGCGCGGCCGAGTACTACGCGAAGTCCTCCAGCGTGAACTTCCTCCCGCGCGTGCGCGTGCCGCTCCTGCTCATCTCGGCGGCGGACGATCCCTTCATCCCCGCGTCCGCCATCCCGCGCGCGCTGGTGCCCGCGCTGCCGCACGTGCGCCTCATCGAGACGGCGCGCGGCGGGCACGTCGGCTTCGTGGCCGGTTCGATCGGCGCCCCGGTCTACTGGGCCGAGGAGCGCGCGGCCGCCTTCCTGGCCGACTTCGCGGGCGCTGTCGCGGGTGACTCCGCGGGCGAGGTCGTGGGTGACTCCGCGGGCGAGGTCGTGGGCGGACCTGCCTCGCGGACGATTTCGTAGATCGAACTCTCCGAGCGCGCGTTTGTGCCTCCCGTCCCCTGCGGAGGCCTCCCACATGCGTCGTACATCCGTCCTCGTCCTGCTCTCGTTCGTCACCCTGGCCGCGGCCGCGTTCGCCGCGCTGCGCCGCCCGATCCCGCCGCGCGCCACCATCGACGTGGTCCAACCCGTCGCGGTGACCACGCCGGATCCAGTCGTGATTCCGCAGACTTCCACTGGCCCGCTCACGGTCACGGCGCAGCTCGATCGCAAGTGGCTGCCCAGCGGAGGCTCTGCCGCGTACCTGCAGCTCGACGTGGCGGCCGCGGGCGATCCGGCGTCGATGCCCAAGGCGCCGGTGAACGCGGTGCTCATCCTCGACCGCTCGGGCTCGATGGCGGGCGAGAAGATCCTCAAGGCCCGCGAGGCCGCGCGCGCGCTGATCGAGGCGCTCGACGGCGAGGACCGCCTGGCCATCGTGGACTTCGCGAGCGACGCGCGGCTGCTCTTGCCCTCGACGGCGATGTCGCCCGAGGCGCGGCGGCTGGCGCTCGGGCTGGTGCAGCGGCTCGTGCCCACCTCCGGGACGAACTTCTCGCGCGCGTTCGAGCTGGCGCGGCCGCAGCTCATCGCGGGGCGGGCGGCAGGGCGCGTGGACAAGGTCTTCCTGGCCTCGGACGGCATCGTGAACGAGGGCATCGTGGCGCGGCCGTCGCTCCTGGGGCTCGCGCGCGCCGACTTCGAGGGCGCGACCTTGTCGACCTTCGGTGTGGGCAACGACTACGACGAGGAGCTGATGGAGGCGCTGGCGTCGCAGGCGGGCGGGCGCGCGCGGTTCGTCGAGGACCCGTCGGTGCTGGCGCCGGCGTTCAAGGCCGAGTTCGCGCGGGCGGCGGCGTCGGTGGCGCGCGAGGTGAAGCTGTCGGTGACGGGCCTGTCGGGCGTCACCGTGGAGCAGGTCTTCGGCTACGAGCTCGAGGACGGCAGCGTGCGGCTCCCGGACTTCGCGGCGGGCGAGAAGCGGCGCATCCTGGCGCGCGTGCGCTTGCCGGGCGGGCAGGGTGAGGCGCAGCTCGTCGAGGCGCAGGTGACGTGCGTGGACGCGGCGGGCGCGCACTTCGCGGCCAACGCGGCGGCGGGCGGGACGTTCACGGCCGACGCGAACCACCTGAGCGAGGCGCCGCGTGAGGTGGAGGCGGCGGGCGCGAAGGCGGAGATGGCGCACATCGCGCGCCGGGCGGTGATGGCGTTCGAGGCGGGCAAGCGCGACGAGGCCGAGAAGATGCAGGCGAGCATCGGCGCGCTCTCGGCGAAGGTGGCCAACGACCTGCCCGCGGAGGCGCCGGCGCTGCAGAAGGACGCGAAGAGCTGGGCGCAGACGGTCGACGAGAGCGGCACGGGCGATCTCTCGGCGCGCAAGAAGGCCAAGGAGCGCTCGTTCGACGCTGCGCGCGCGCCGGTCGCGGGCTGGTAGGGGGACGCCATGACGACGCTCGTGCTCACGGATGCCTCGGGGTTCGAACGCAGCGCAGCGCGGGCGGCGGGCGCGGGCGCGGTGGTGGCCCTGCTCGCGGGGGTGGCGGTGGGGCCGCTCGCGATCTTCCAGCGCACGGCGTCGGGTGCGCACGGCGGGCTCGCGTGGGATGTCGCGGAGCTCGTGGTCTCGCTGACGGGCGTGGCGCTGACGTGGCTGCGCGCGCGGATGAAGCGGCGCGAGGCGGCGGAGCGGGGCGAGCTGCCTCCGGCGCGCTGGGTGGCGGGCCTGGCGATGTTCGCGGCGGCTTGGGCGGGCGTGCTGGCGCTGCGGCTCCTGCCCTCGCTGGGCGAGTCGCTGGCCATGACCCTCGCGAGCCTCTGGCCCGGGCCGCTCGCGCCCGTGCTGCTGCTCTCGCTCGCGTCGGTGGCCGTGTGCGGCGCGGCGGCGGGGCTCTGGCTCGTGCTGCCGGGTGTGCTCCTGCACGTCTCGCGCGGCGGCCTCGTGCAGGAGCGGCTGCGAGAGCTGCAGGGCAAGCTGGGCGCGGACCTGCGCATGCTGGCCGAGCGCGCGGGCCGGGCGCACCAGGAGGCGTGGACGATGTTGCAGGTGCAGCGGCCCGCGGGGGCGCCGGTGCTGCGCGGGCCGCTCGAGGCGCTGGCGCTGCTGGCGTTGACCCTGGCCGAGCGCGCGCAGGGCCAGACGCACGCGGCGGCCCCGGCGCAGGAGCGCGAGCTGACGCGGCGGCGCGACGAATTGGTGCAGCTCATCGCGGGCACGCAGGACGAGAAGAGCCGGCAGAACCTGTCGCGCGCGCTGGAGCTGCAGGAGCAATTGCTCGAGCGCCACCGTGAGCTGGTGCGCGGCCGGGAGCGGCTCTTGTCGCGGCTGCACGCCGAGGTGGCCGAGCTGGAGCGCGCGAGGATGAGCCTGTCCCTGCTCGAGGGCGCGGACGTGGACCGCGCGGCGCAGGAGCTCGACCTCATCGGCGAGCGGCTGCGGGCGGGCGCGGATCACGCCGAGGCGAGCGCGGGGTTCGCTCCCGAGAGCGCGATGGCCCGGGCGGAGCCGGTGCGGGCCTAGGTCATGGCCTGGCTCAGCGTCACTGTGCGTCGCGCGAAAAAAAGCGGGTGCTTGTTGAGAGCACCCGCTTCCGCCGGACGGCGCATGATGTGTGAATCGAAGAAGTACGAGCGAGATGTCGAGATGCTTGCTCTGAAGATGCCGGACCGATGTTCGCGCTGGCCGTCCGTGATCCGTTTGAAGGACGCAGTCTCGTAGCAAGCGGGGTGCGCCCGTGCAAGGGCGGGTGGCATCGGTCAGTTGACCGACCCGCGGCAGGTGGCCTGACCACCCGGGGCGGCCGGGGCGCGGACCGCGTTCAGCGAAGATGCGCCACGCGCGTGCGGGCGTCGCTGAGCGCCTTCTCGATCTCCTCCAGCGCGCTCTTGCTCTCCAGGGCCTCGTCGGCCTCGGCGCGGGCCGCCACCAGGGCCTCCGACAGCTCGTCACGCTCGGCGCGGGTGTGCAGGAGCTCCTCGCGTGCAGCATCCCGCTCGGACACGCGGGCCTGCAGCTCGCCGGACAGGCGCCGCGACTCGGCGCGCACGTTCTCGACCTCGTGCTGGGCCACGCGGAGCTGCTCGCCGTTCTTCACCACCTGCGACTTCGCGTCCTTGAGCTCGCGCGCCAGCCGTGCGGCCTGCAAGAGCGCACCGTCGCGCTCCGCCTCCAAGAGCTCCAGCTCGCTCAGCAGATCGCGCGCCGCCTGTGCCCGCGACTCCACCTCGGCCGCCAGGCGATCGCGCTCCTCGGCCCGCTCGCGCGACTCCTCGGCCGCCTTGCGCAGCGCCGCCAGCGCCGAATCCAGATCCGACTTCATGCGCGCGTTCGCCTGCGCCGCCTGCTCCAGCTCGCCCGTCAGCTCCTTCGCGAGCTGCGCCACCTGCGCCGCAGCGGCCGCGCGGGTGCGCTTGATCTTCGAGGGCTCGGGCGTGTCGTCGCCGTCATTCGCGCGCACCGGAACCTCCGGCGCGGCCGCGGCCACCATCGCCCGGCGGCGCACGTCTTCGAGCCGCCGCGCGCGCTCTTCGACCAGGTCGCTCGCGGGGTGCGCTTCGTGGTCCGCGTGCACGTGGTGTTCCTCGACCGGATGGGGCGTAGGCGCGGGCGTCGGCAGATGCGAGGCCTGCTGCGCGTGGTGCGAAGGCTGCGACGGCGGCGGTGGCATGCTCTTGCGCGACGAGACCGCGGACGCCTGCGGCTGCTGCGGAGCCTGCGACGGCGCGTGCTGCGAAGCGTTCGCCTCGGCCTGCGGCCCCGTGCTCTCCGCCACGCGATCATCCACCGGCGGCTGCGTCGCCAGCGGCTCGCCCGTCAGCTCATCGAGCGCGCGACCCAGCCGCACGCGCGGCCGCACCTTGGGGACGTTCTCCTCGAACCCGCGCTTCACGCTTG
>JAFEBC010000331.1 GCA_018266095.1 Deltaproteobacteria bacterium | reverse complement strand
GCGGCTAGCCTTCGAGCAGCACGGGCGCACGCAGCGCCGCGCGCTCGAGATCGATGAGCCGCAACAGCTCCAGGAAGTGCGTCGCGTCCGACACGGGCGGCAGGAAGACGTACAGCGCCCCGTCGCGCGGCTCGACGCAGAGGGCCGTCCGCACGCCCCACGCGAGCTTCGACTCGTCGACCTTCGGCCGCCGCGCGCGCTGCTGCACCAGCGCGGGGGGAAGCTTGTTCTCCCGCGCCAGCCGCTGGAGCCGCTGCTCTTCTTCCTCTGCAGCGCGCTTCGCCGCCTCGGGCCCGCGCGGATCCGGCGGCTCGATCGGCTCCTCCCACGGCGGCGGCGCGGGGGCCACGGGTGAGAGCGACGCGAGCGGCAGCCGCAGGCCCAGGGGCGCATCGCCCTGCAGGAGGAACAGGCGCCCGCGCCGGAAGTCCCAGCGCTCCGAGCGGAACTCGCCGCCGTCGTGCAGGATGGGCAGCACGTAGCCCGCCGGCGTGGCGAGGCCGCGATCGAGCACGCGCGCGAGCCGTCGGCGCTCCTCGCTGTCGGTCAGGTTGGCCTTGAGCGGGTCCGTGTCGCGCGGCAGCGAAGCCTCGTCCTGCAGGAAGCGCCAGGGATCCTCCAGCGCCTCGTGCACGAAGCCGTCGAGCCCCAGCCTGCGCGCGAGGCCCTCGGCCAGCGCCTTCGCCTCGGCCAGAAGCTCCGGCGACCCCGGCCGCTTGGCGCCGCCCGGAGATTGCGCCCACGCCTCGCGCTCGCCGCGCTCCGGCCACAGCGGCACGCCGTCCCGCCGCGCGATGAGCTCCAAGGTCCACCGCGGCAGGCTCTCGCCCGGATAGTGCTTGCCCTGCCTGAGCAGCACGGCCGCGCCCGGACACACGCGCTTGCGAATCTCGCGCGTCAGCTCCAGTCCCTGCGACCACTTGGTGGGCCCCAGCGCGTCGCCGTTCCACTCGGCCCGCTCCGGGTGGAGCCGCGAGTTGAAGGTGGGCTCGCCGCCCGTCGTGAGCTGGATCCCGAGGGCCTTCAGGCGCTCATCCGTCGCGCGGCCCGCCCGCACGAGCGCGTCCCAGGCCTCGTCGGTGAAGGGCAGGGTGGGCCGCACCTCGTGGCCCAGCCGCCCGATGCGCATCTCGAACTCGACCGACTCCGCGGGCCGGTCCGTCGTGCCCTCGAGCGGCGACGCCAGCGCCGGGCTCGCCGAGCACGCGAGCGGAATGTGCCCCTCGCCGCAGAGCAGCCCGCTCGTCGCGTCGAGCCCGATCCACCCCGCGCCCGGCAGGAACACCTCGGCCCACGCGTGCAGATCCGCCACATCGCGCGACACGCCCTTGGGCTGGTCCGGCAGCATCCCCTCGTCGGTGAGCTGCACCAGGTACCCGCTCGCAAACCGCGCCGCGAGCCCCCGCGACCGCAGCGCCGCGATGAGCAGCACCGCCGAATCCCGGCAGCTCCCGCGCCCCTCGCGCAGCGTCTGCTCCGGCGTGAACAGGCCGGGCTCCTCGCGGATGACGTAGCGCACCTTCTGGGCGATGAGCCGGTTGAGCTCCACCACGAGCTGCACCGTCGGCCCCGTCTTGGGCAGCTCGCGGAAGAACGCCTCCGTGAGCGGCCCGCAGGCGTACGCGGGATCATTCAGGTCCAGATACGTCGACAGATCCGGCTGCAGCGGCCCGTAGACGAACGGCATCGTCTCGGCCACCGCGTCCAGCGTGAAGTCGAACGGGTTCACCGGCCGCACGTCGACCGCCAGCTCGACCGCGACCTCCAGCTCCGGAATCCGCGCCTCGCCCCACGTCACCCGCGCGACGTGATTGCCCGCCGGATCCTGCTGCCACCGGATCTGCCCCGGCTCCGTGACCCTCAGGCTGTAGGTCTCGATCCGCGCCCGCGCATGCGCCGCAGGCCGCAGCCGGATGAGGTGAGGCCCGAGCGACGCGGGCGAGTCGTACCGATACAGGCTGCGATGACGCAGGAGGATCCGCACCCAGCGATCGCTAGCAGAAGGCGCGAGGCCTGTCGATGCGTCGCGTCATCTAAATTTGTTAGATCCAAGCCTTATCTGGGACGCAACTAGCCTATCCGGGTCAAATCAAAGCCCAAAAGCGTTCACAGGAAGGAAAAAAGTAAGGGGTTCCGCCCTCATGCCCAGGCGAAACCCCTTTCCTTGTTTCCTTCCTGTGAGGCTCTTTGCCGTTCGCAGGAGCTACCGCTGCGCCTGCGCCTTGCCGGCCGACTTCTGCGCCTTCTCTTCGTCCTTCGTCAGCGTGCGCTCCTTGCCGCCCCAGGCCTCGTTCGCGCCCACGGCCCACGAGGGGTCCATCTTGGTCTTGAACGTGCCCGTGACTGGCCGCATCTCGGAGGTGGACGTGCGCACCTGGGTCGTCAGGGTCCACTCCACCTCGGCGGCCTCGCGCGGGAACAGGCCCGGCTCGTAGCGCGCCAGCACGAGGCCCGGGGGCGCGTCGTGCACCAGGCGCTCGGGGATGTCCAGGCGCAGGGAAGGCTCACCCTCGCCCGGCATCTCGGCGATGAGCTTGCCG
>JAFEBC010000330.1 GCA_018266095.1 Deltaproteobacteria bacterium | reverse complement strand
CGCCGCCCGAGCCTCCGCCGCCGATGACCGCGCCGCCCCCATCGCCGCCGCCGCCGCCGTGGTGATGGGGCCCCGGACCGCTGCCGCCCTGGCCGTCGCCACCGCCGACGAACGTGTTGCCGTCGCCGCCCTGGCCGCCCTGCGCTCCGCCACCCTGGCCGCCCTGCGCTCCGCCGCCCTGGCCGCCCTGCGCTCCGCCGCCCTGGCCGCCCTGCGCTCCGCCGCCCTGGCCGCCTTGCGCTCCGCCGCCCTGGCCGCCGCCACCTTGCGAGCCGCCGGCCTGACCGCCGCCGCCTGCTCCACCACCCTGGCCGCCGTGGTGGTGATGGCCCTCGCCGCCCTGGGCGCCGCCGCCACCGCCGCCGCCGATGAAGGTCTCGCCGCTGCCCTCGTCGGACTTCGTGCCCTCGTCGGACTTCGTGCCCTCGTCAGCCTTGGCGCTGCCCTCGTCGGACTTGTGTTCGTCCTTGACCGGCGCGCCCTCATCCGCGGGTGCCGCCGAGCCCGTGCCGCCCTCATCCGCGGGCGCCGCCGAGCCAGTGCCGCCCTCGTCTGCCGGGGCCGCCGAGCCAGTCCCGCCCTCGTCCGCGGGCGCAGCCGAGCTGGTGCCGCCCTCATCCGCGGGCTCTGCCGCGCCGGTCGCGCCCTCGTCAGCCGGGGCCGCCGAACCCGTCCCGCCCTCGTCCGCGGGCGCAGCCGAGCCGGTGCCAGCGGCCTCGTCGCCGCCATTGGTGCCGTCCTCGTAGGCGTACTCGCCCCCGTCGCCGGCACCTTCTTCGCCCGCGCCGCCCTCACCGTTCTCGCCGCCGCCGCCGTCCGCCGCGCCGGGATCACCGCTCCCGCCCTCGCCGGACTCGCCGTTGCCGCCTTCGCCGTTCGGGCCGCCGCCGCCCTCGCCAGCTTCGCCGTTCGGGCCGCCCTCGTCGCCGCCGCCGCTCCAGCCGTCATCGCCGGGGCCGTCGACCAGGTCCGCGTGGATGTACTTGACCCCCACCTCGGCGTGCGCGTCGTGCAGCTTCTCGGTGCGCGTGTGGATCTCGTCGAAGCCGCCGTTGGCGTTCTCGCGCTCGAGGATGAACTCGACCTCCTCGCCCTCCATGCCGATGGCGAGGACGCGCATGAGCGCCGCATCCGGCACCGCGCCGAAGACCCAGCCCGTGGACACGAGCGCAGGCCCCTCGGCCGGCAGGAGCACCTCGCCGATCGCGCGGTTGCCCTTGGCCGTGGCCGTGGTCTCGCCGACCGGCTTCCAGGTGCCGTCTTCCTGCTCCTCTTCGACGACGAGCTTGATGTCCTTGCCGTCCAGGCCGCGCGTGTACGCGACGACCTGGTTCTTCATGCCCTGCACGGGCGGCTTCTCGGTGTCGAGGAAGCCCGCGCCGACGATGATGGGCAGCGCCGTCTCGCACACGGCCAGCTTTCCGACGACCGCCACCTCGTGCTCGCCGACCTGCAGCCAGTCCTCGCCCTTCTTGCGCTCGAGGATGAACGTCACCGGCTCGGCGTCCATCTCCTTGGCGAACGCCTTCAGGTCGACCGCCAGGCCCTCCTCGAAGTTCCACTCCGTCCAGACGAGCTCGGGATCGCACTCGAGCAGCCGCAGGCGCGCCGAGGCCTTGCCCGGACCCTCCTGGCCGTCGATGGAGACGGACGAGCCGATCTCCTTCCACTCGCCCTTGTCCTTGCGCTCGAGCACGAACTGCAGCTCGGTGCCGCCCATGTTCTGCGAGGTGGAGAGCAGCTTGGCGAACTCGTGGACCTTGAGCTTGTCCTGGTCGACGAAGATGGCCTCGAGCAGCTTGGCGTCCGGAGGCGGCTTCTTCTTCTTGGGGCCGGGCGGGATGGCGAACACGCCGTCCGCCTGGTTGTCCTTGATCTCGCCGTCCCAGACGTAGCGGACCCGGAACGAGCCGTCCGGCATCTGCTCTTCGATCTTGAAGTTGATGTAGTCGCCGTCGCGATAGCCCTCGGTCTCGACGTGCATGCCGAGCTGCTCGCCGGCCTTGGCGGAGTCGCGCTTCCACTCGGCCTTGAGGATCTTGCCGTGGGGCGGCGGCTTGGGGATCTTGAACTTGGCCTTGGCCTCGGTGTCCGAGTTCTCGTCGGTCTTGACCGTGGCGACGGTGGTCCAGTTCTCGGGCTTGTCCTCAGCCGATTCGATCGTGATCTCGAGGGGATCCGAGCCGAGGCCCTCGCCCTCGATGATCAGCTCGGCGTCGTCGCCCGGCTGGTACTCGTTCTTGTCCCAGCCGCGGTAGAACACGCGGTGCTTGGGCAGGATGAGATAGTACTCCTGCCCGGTGGCAAGCGGCCGCGACGTGATGGGCGGGTCCATCTCGACGCGCGATTTCCCTCCGCTGTCGGCCACCTGATCCACCTCGCCGGACACGCCAAACGCCCGCCGAGGGACGCTGAGGCATCCGCTTGAAACCGGCAAACCGCCCGGGAAATCGGCCACTTACGACCGACTTACGTCAGTGAAACTGCAGACTTACGCCGCGGAGGATATTGTACCCCACGGGAGGGGCGGACTACAAGGGCGATCCTGTCGGCGATGGGAAGGATCTGAAATTGCTAGAGAAAGATAGGCACCCTCGGATTCCGGCGATTCCATCGAAAAGCGTTTAACGCGGAGGCGCGGAGACGCGGAGGGGTTGGGGCACTCGCCGGTGTTGGCGGATCTCTGAACTCCGATTGCGAGGCCCAGAAAATCGCGAGCTGTCGCGCGAAAGTCCGCCCAGTCCTCCGCGTCCCCGCGCCTCCGCGTTCGGGCCTCTTGCCTTTGCGGTGTCCCGGAGCGCGCTACATCGGCCCCATGAAGCGGAAGACCAACTCCGCCGCGCACGCGGGCTTGGCCTCGCCCTCGATCTCGACCGCCGCCGCCATGACGCACTCCAGGCCGCCCGAGACCTCCTTGGCCTCCGCGAGCTTGCAGTTCAGGCGATAGCGGGCGCCTTCTTTCAGCGGCGCGGGGAAGCGGCACTTGTTGAAGCCGTAGTTCACCACCATCTTGAAGCCCTTCACCTCCACCAGCTCGAAGAACAGGCCGGCGATGAGGCTGACCGTGAAGTAGCCGTGCGCGACCGGCTTGCCGAAGGGCGACTCCTTGGCGATGCGCTCGCGGTCGACGTGGATCCACTGGTGGTCGCCCGTGGCGTCGGCGAAGCGGACGATCTCCTCGAAGGTCATGGTGCGCCAGGCGGTGACGCCGAACTCCTTGCCGGTGAGCGACTTGATGCCGTTGGGGCCGTCGATGAGGGTCTTGGACATGGTGACTCCGAGGTGGGCCGCGAAGGGTACCGCACTGCGCCTTCGCGTCTAGGAGGAAATGCACGTCGGCGGCGTTGAAATTCGTCGGCGTGGATCCAACCGTTTCTTGCCAGTTTGCCCGTCTCAAGCGAATTTGTGACCTGGAGGTTCGAACATCTCGATGAAGGCCAAGGCCAGCCGCACGCGCAAGACCGAGTCGCCGCGCACCGAGTCTGCTCCCCGCGTCCCCAGCCAGCGGCCCGGGCCCGAGGGTGGGCGCCGCGACGTGAACCGCAAGGAGCGCGTCAAGGCGCTGGCCGACGCGGCGCTCGTGCTCTTCCTCGAGCGCGGGCTCGATCTCGTCACGATCGACGACATCACGCAGGCCTGCGGCGTGGCGAAGGGCACGTTCTATCGCTACTTCGACGACAAGTCGGCGCTGGTCGAGGCGCTGCTCGCCCCCGTGCGGCAGACGATGCTCGAGGGCCTGGAGGCCTGCGGCAAGAAGCTCGAGAATGCCCGCGACGTGGAGACGATGTTCGAGGCCTATCGTGAGCTGGGCGCGCTGCTCGCGGGCGCGGTGCTGACACACGCGGGGACGGTGCGGCTCTATCTGCAGGAATCGCGCGGACCCGCGGCGGGCGCGCGCGCGAAGATCGTCGAGCTCTCGAAGATCATGGCGAAGCACGCCATCGAGATCACCCGCAAGGCGCACACGCACGGGCTCTTGCGGCCGATCCGGCCGGAGGTCAGCGCGCTGTCGGTCGTGGGCGCCGTGGAGAAGCTCCTCCTCGCGGTCTTGTCCGAGGAAGAGGTCGGGAATCCGCTCGAGATCCCCGAGCTGCTGACCACGCTCATCCTCGACGGCCTGCGCCGCCCGGACGCCGGCTAGCTACCCCTCGGCCGCGAGCACTTCGCCCAAGCGCGCCTTGTCTTGCTCGCGCAGCTCGGTGAAGCGGATGCCCACGTCGTAGCGCGCGGGCGCGTCCTTGGGGAGCTCCTCGACCCAGGCCACCTCGGCCTTGCAGACGACGTTCGGACCCGAGGGCAGGAAGAGCTCGAGCTCCAGGCGCTGGCCCTGCTTGACGGGGTCGTCGCTGAAGATGCGCATGCCGCCGAGAGAGATGTCGATCGCGCGCCGCTCCTGGCTGGGCGCGAAGAGGCGCAACAGGAGGCCCGCGGGACGGCAGAGCACGGGGGCCTTGAGGCGCGGGAACTTGCGGCGGTCGGACTCCATGCATGAAAGCGTGCCAGCGAGGGCGGGACGGCGCAAGGTTTCGACTCCCACCGAGAGAGTTCCGGGGCCTGACTCGGGCCGAAGTGTTCAAAATCGGTCGCTTCGTACGTCAACCGGCGGGCCCTCTTGCGCCCTGGTGCTAGTTGTGACTAAATGGTCACACTTTTGCCCGCCACCTCGGGCCTTCCACGGAGCAAGCCATGATCGGAATCCCGCTCGGTCTCCTCTACTCGAACGCCGGTGAGTGGCTCATCCACAAGCACATCCTCCACGGCCTGGGGAAGAACCGCTCGAGCTTCTGGAGCTTCCACTGGCACGAGCACCACGCGAAGGCGCGCAAGCACGACATGCACGACGATCAGTACGAGAAGACGCTGTTCTCGTGGGATCCGCAGACGAAGGAGCTGGTGTCGCTCCTCGGGCTCGCCGCGATCCACCTGCCGCTGCTGCCGATCGCGCCCTTCTTCACCGGCACGGTGCTGTGGTCGATGCAGCGCTACTACCGCATGCACAAGCACTCGCACCTGGACGGCCAGTGGGCCAAGGACGACATGCGGTGGCACTACGATCACCACATGGGCAAGGACCAGAACTCGAACTGGTGCGTGACGCATCCGTTCTTCGACCACGTGATGGGGACGCGCAAGGCGTACGCGTACGGCGTGGGCGCGCCGAAGGACATCCCGGCGCCGGAGAACGAGACGCCGATCGTGGCGATGCTGAACATGCTGCGCCAGGCGCTGGGCGACCGCGCGAAGCTCGTGCCGGTGGCGGGGACCCACGAGGTGGTGGAGGCGAAGCGGGCGGCGTAAGGGGCAGGCGGCTAGACCCTGGAGAAGGAGAGCACGGTGAGCGCGAGGGAGAGCACCGTGAAGAACATCTTCCGACGGTGCTTCCAGGGTCGTTCGCGCGTGTTGAGGATGAGCGCAGCGAGGAGCCAGACGACGCCAGAGCCAGTTGCGCAGCATGGCCACCCCCACAACAGAGTGTGCTCGCGCGCTTCGGGTTCCGCAACTACTGCAGCTTGAGCCGCCACACGAGGCCCGACGTCTGCGGCACGTTCCCGGCGCGCGGGACGAAATGCGCGCGGAAGCGGACGTCGTTCGTGGGCGTGATCGGCGCGTCCTGGCCGAGCGTCAGCGTGGTCCAGCTCGCGCCGGCGTTGAGCGAGTAGTCGTGCTGCACCAGCGGCGCGCCCGTGAGCGGCAGGCCGTCGATGGCAGCCACGAGCTGCAGCGCGGTGACCTTCTTGCCCGCGGACGCGAGCGTGCTGGCGAGGAGCGGGCGGCCCACGATCTGCGGCTCGAGGAACGGCGCGAGGTACGGCGCGGGCGCGATGAGCGAGCGGGCCACCGGGTCGTCGCCGTTGACGCGCTCGAGGCGGATGCGGCCGTCGCCGCCGTTCTTGCCGCCGCGGGCGTTGATGGTCATGGTCGAAGCGCTCGCAGGCAGCGTGAGCGTTCCCGCGCGCAGCCAGAGCGAGCCGCCGGAGCCGCCGGCGAAGTTCGGTGCGGACGGCGAGCCGCCCGCGGGATCCGCGCCCACGGCCGAGATGCGGCCGCTGGTGCCGACGACCACGCGCGAGGCGATGATGAAGACGATGCCGCCGCCACGTCCGCCGTCGGCCACCTTCTGGTCGGGTGCCGGGCAGGCGCAGGTGTTGCCGGGCGCGGTGTAGTCGCAGCCGCCGCACGTGTGGCAGCCGGGGTTCATGGTGCAGCCGACGTTGGTGGTGCAGCCCGGGTTGCTGTTGCAGCCGGGGCTGGAGGTGCAGCCTGGGTTGTTGGTGCAGCCCGGGTTCACGGTGCAGCCGGGGTTGTAGGTGCAGCCGGGGTTCGTCTCGCAGCCCGGATTGGTGGTGCAGCCCGAGTTCGTCTGGCACCAGCCGTTGCAACTCGAGTCCGCGGGGCTGTTCACGCAGGTGCTGTTGTTGGCGGCGGCGAAGCAGCACGAGTTGCACGCCGAGCTGCCATTGCCCGGGCAGTTGCCGCCCGCGCCCGAGGGGCCGTTCCAGCAGCGGTAGACGGGGCGATAGCAGGGCGAGCCCAAACCCAAGAAGCCGCAGCCGGTCGAGGTGCAGCGGTCCTCCGAGTTGGGGCAGGAGAAGCCGAGCGAACAGGTGGTCTCGCAGCCGTCGCTGATCTCGTGGTTCTTCTGTCCGTCAGGGTTGCCGTCGGAGGAGCCGCAGTGGCCAGGGTAGGAGTTCACGCACTCGGCCTGGAAGCAGTCGTGCTGGTTCCAGATGCCGCAGCCGCACGAAGTGCACGACGACGGGTTGTTGACCGGCGCGCTCGGGCACGTCCCGCTGCACGACGCCGAGCCGATGTTGTTGGTGTAGATCGAGCAGCTCGCGAAGGTGTTGGAGCAGGAGTTGGTGCCCGCGGCGCAGGGCCTCGTCGCGGCAGAGAAGCCCACGTTGCTCGAGCCGCAGAGCGCGTTGGTGGCGGTCCACTGCGCCGAGCTGGGGCTGAAGCGGCCGTCGTTCGACTTGCTCGCCGCGACGGCGCTGCTCTGGTACGGCGAGCAGAAGGCGCGCGTGTCGGCGCAGGTGCTGCCGCAGGCCGAGGCGGGCGCGTCGTAGTAGGACGAGTGCCCGCTGTTCGAGGTGTTGCAGAGGCCGGTGGTGAGGTTCCACTGCGACTGGCTCGGCGAGAAGCGGCCGTCGTTGGAGGCGCTGGCGGCTCCATAGGTGATGTTGTACGTGCCGCACGCTGCTGCCGTCTGCGCGCAGGCGCCGGTGCAGGTGTTGCCCGCCTGCGTGTAGCTGCTGGCGGAGCTGACGTTGAAAGCGCTGCAGAAGCTGTTGGTGTCGTTCCAGACAGTGATGTTGGGCGTGCTGGAGGTGAACGTGCCGCCGGCGTGGGAGGCCGCGCTGTGCGCCGACTCGAAGCCGCTGCAGAACGCGTGCGTGTCGTTCCAGGCGGGCTGCGACGGGCTGAAGCGCGAGTCGTTCGAGGCCTGCGCGGCGACGTGGCTCAGGGTGTAGGCGCCGCAGGTGGTGGCGAGCGAGGTGTCGGCCCAGTTGCCGAACGTGCGGCCGTCGAAGGAGGAGCTGGCGGCGCCGTGGCCGACGCTGATGTTGTAGCTGCCGCCGCCGCAGGTGGCGAAGGTGGCCGCGCAGGTGGGGTTGTGGCTCGTGTCGCAGGAGCTGGCGCCATTCTTGAAGCGCGCGGCGCCGAACGACTGGGTCTCGGCCGGACAGGCGGCGAAGGTGGCGGCGCAGCTCGGGTTGGTCGCGGTGTCGCAGGCCGAGAGGGCGTTCGACTTGAAGGCCGTCGTGTACGTCGAGCGCGACTCGCTCGGGCAGATGGCGTCGCTGCAGGCCGCGTGCGTGTTGTTGACCTGCGTGCCGGAGCCGGAGCCGAGGAACATGCGCGCGAGCGTGGGCGTGCCGTAGGGGAGGCCCTGGACGCTGGTGGCGCAGATGGCGCTCGGGTTGGAGCTGCCCGAGACGCCCGTCGAGCCGTAGGAGCCGCCGGCGCCGAACCAGGAGTCGTTCTGGTTCAAGTGCGCGGTCTCGCAGAGGTTGAAGCCGCCGCCGCCGGCGCCGAGGTTCGTGCCGCTGACGCCGTTGGCGGGCTGGCCGCCGTAGCTCTCGCCGGCCTGTTGCGGGGTGCTGGTGCTGGCCGACGAGCCCTGGCGGAAGCCGATGCCGTCGGCGTGGATGGCGCCGTCGAGCTGCACTGTGCCGGTGGCGCGGAAGACGACCACGCCGCCCAAGGTGCCGTCCCAGGCGCTCGCGGAGAGGGCGCTCGTCGCCGGGATGGTCACGTCGGTGAACTGCGGCACGCGCACGACCGCGACCTTCTCGCCCGCGAGGGCGGCGCCGACCTTGTTGCCGAACGTGCCCGCGACGGGCGTGGTGAACGTGAGGAGGCCGCCCTGCGCGCTGGCGAGCGTGT